>VXZF01000244.1 GCA_009845645.1 Gemmatimonadota bacterium
CGCGCGGGCGCAGAGTCGGCGGCAAGGTGGGAGCGCGAGAGGTGAGAGCTTGCATAGAGGCTCCTATGGTTCTGAGGGGTGGTAGAATCGGTCGTCCAAAAAACTGCCAAAAGCCGCCGCAAGTCCACCCCCAAAATCCGCATCGCCATGGTCGCACCGACGGACAAACCTTCAGCACCTACTATTGCGAACGAACTTGACCCCCTACCGGCAAAATTCCTTTATTTGCCTTATATCCCGACCACATGCTGGCCCTCTCCAGCAAAAAGAAGCTAGCGGTAACAGTATGAGAGCAATGACGCGGCGATCGCTGCTCCGTGCCGGCCTTACCGGTTGCTTGGTCGCCCCTTGGTGGCACGCACTGCGGGCCTTTGCCGCCCGTCCCGCCGAGCTGCCGACGAAATCTGGCGTGACCGATACCGAGATCATCCTCGGCACGTCCGCCGCCTTCTCCGGACCCTCCCGAGGGTTGGGCATCGAACTCTATCGGGGGGCCGGTGCGTATTTTACCCACGTAAATCAGCAAGGTGGCATAGCTGGCCGCACCATACAGGTCAAAGCCTACGACGATGGCTACCAACCCGGCCCTTCGGTCAAAAACACCATGAAGCTAATGCTCGACGATCAGGTGTTTTTGCTGTTCGGCTACGTTGGCACGCCGACGGTGACGCGCGTGTTGCCCATCCTCAAAAAATTCCAAGACCGGAACATCCTCTTATTCTTCCCCTTCACTGGCGCGCAACCCCAGCGCGAACCGCCCTATGGTGCCTTCGCCTTTAACCTGCGCGCCTCCTACCGCCAAGAAACGGCTGGGCTAGTCGATAATTTCGTGCGCATCAACCGCCGGCGCATTGCCGTGTTCTATCAGGCCGATGCGTACGGCCGCAGCGGCTGGGCCGGCGTGCGCAGCGCCCTGAAAAAGCACGGCGAACAAATCGTCGGCGAGGCTACGTACCGGCGCGGCGAACGGTTTACCGGCATGATGCGCAAACAGGTTGAAATCCTCAAGGAAGCCAAGCCCGAAGCGGTGATCTGCATCGGTGCCTATGCAGCCTGCGCGGCCTTTGCCCGCGATGCCGTCGATCTCGGCCTACAAGTGCCCTTTGCCAACCTGTCCTTCGTCGGCAGCGAAAACCTCCTCAAGCTGCTCACCGAGGGGCGCGACGACAGCCAGCGCTATACGCAATGGCTGGTAAACTCCCAAGTGGTGCCCAGTTACGAAGACACGTCCATACCCGCAGTCCAAGAGTACCGCGACTTGATGACTCGCTACGCCCCACAGCCGCCCGCAGAACTGTTAAAAGACCCCTATACGCCCTTTGATCACAGCTTCGTCAGTCTCGAAGGCTTTCTCAACGCCAAGCTGCTGGTCGAAATTTTGCACCGCCTCGGGACCGAGCCACAGCGCAATCAACTCGAAGACGCGGTGTTCTCCGTCGCGGACTTCGATCTGGGCATTGGCGAACAGGTCTCCTTCGGTCCTGACCGCCGTCAAGGTCTCCAACGCGTGTACTACACGGTGGTCGAGGAAGGCCGCTTTGTCCCCTTAGACGATTGGCGCGCTAGGTTTGCATGATGATAAAAGTCCAAAAGCTATTTAAGAAAACGCTGTTCGGCGTCTTTGCCCTATTCGGCTTGATCGGCCTATCGACCTCCATTCTGTGCGTCTATACGGTCGATACACACCTGTCGGCCGAATACGAGAGCAACAGCCGCGACATCGCCAAAACCATCGCCGATTCCAGCGTCGATATTCTCTTAAATCGCGACTTGTCGGCGTTGCAGTCGCTCATCGATCAGTTCGTCGAGATTCAGGGCATCAAGTACATCTACATCACTGACGAGTCCGGCGAGTTTCTCGCCCACACCTTTGTGCCGGGCATTCCCGCAGAAATTCGCGCCAGCGACCCGTTTAATATGGAGACGGTGGAGCGCAGCCTGCCCGGGATGGGTGATTTCGTCGAAGTGGGCAGCCCGATTCTCGCCGGCGTTGCCGGGACGGTGCATGTGGGCATGGACACCGGTCTGATTGCGCTAAAAATTCAACGCGCAATCGGCCAGCAGGTGTACCTCTTCTCCATCATCCTCGTCGTCGGTGTCTTTGCCGCCATCTGGCTGGTCAACCTAGCAGCCAAACCGCTGGGCGCGCTCTTGGGATATGCCGTGGACATGGCGCGCGATGGGAAAGCCGACGATGACAACCTGCTGGCGCGCGAAGACGAGGCTGGACACCTAGCCCGACTCTTCCTCTACGTTGCCGACAAAGGCCAGCGCTCGCCTGAAAGCGTGGAATAGGTTCGATTCCCAATAACGTATCCGCAGATGAACGCAGATTAGCTCAGAGGTGGGGTGAGGTCACTCGATGCAATCGCTTGGCGATTGAGGTCTAGGAAAAATGGCACGACAACGGGTACTGATTCCGCGGTCGCTTATGGCGCTGTTCTGCACAGTCCTGCAGGTCTGTTTTGGAACGGTGTACGCGTGGAGTTTCTTCCAGACGCTCTTGGTGCGGCAATTGGGTTGGTCGTTTACGGAAACGGCTTGGGCTTTCAGCCTGACGATCCTTTCGCTGGGCACTTCGGCGGCTTGGGCGGGCGTGCTACTGCCGAAGGTCGGGCCGCGGCGCTTGGCCGTGACCGGCAGCGTCATGTTCTCGGTCGGCTATATGCTGGCGAGTCTGGCGCTGAAGTGGGACATGCTCGCGCTGTTCTACGTGGGGTACGGCGTCATCGGAGGAGCGGGCATCGGGCTGGGCTACGTCACACCCGTGGCGACGGTCGCCAAGTGGTTCCCGGACAAAAAGGGCTTGGCGACCGGAATCGTCGTAATGGGATTCGGAGTAGGTGCCTTTCTGTTGAGCAAGGGTTTGGCCCCTCTGCTCGTCTCCCACCTAGCAGGCGATCTGTCCCAAGTCTTTTTTGGGCTCGGGATAATCTTCGCCTGTGTACTGATTCCCTGTAGCTTGCTGCTGAGCAATCCCCCGGCCGCCGCTGAAGCTGTTGCCGAACAAACGCCCGCCGACGAGTCCGACTCGGCGGTGCCATATCTGCGCTCCTCTGAGTTCGCCCTCATGTGGATCGTCTTCTTCTGCAACATCGCCGCTGGCATCTCCGTCATCAGCTTCCAGTCGGAACTTCTCCAAGAAGTCTGGGGCCTAGCCGATCCAACCGTAGAACCAGCGATACTGGCCGAGTATGGAGCCACGCTAATCGCCGTCAGTTCGCTGTGCAATGGCGTGGGCCGGCTGTTTTGGGGCTTGCTCTCGGATCGACTGGGGCGCGTCAAGGTTTTCAGAATTCTGCTCGCCAGTCAGATGGTCGTGTTTGGCGTTTTGATGACCGAGCGCAATCCCTATGTCTTTTCGATCCTCGTTTGCTACGTCCTCTTGTGCTTTGGCGGCGGTTTTGCCACCATGCCCTCTTTCGTGCTCGATGTTTTTGGCCCGCAAAAAATGTCGACGATCTACGGCACCATTTTGACAGCCTGGGCAGCAGCGGGGATTTGCGGGCCACTGTACGTGGGGTATCTCAAGGATCAATATCCCGATCGGGCATTCATCTATTGCTTTCTGATTGGCATCCTAATGCTTGGGCTTGGCTACGTATTCTCGTATTTGTTGAGCGACGATCGCATTCGCCTCCGCCGACCGACCTTGGAGGATACGCTGCGCCAGTATGGCATTTTGCCCGTGGGGCAAGGTAACTAATAGGAGTACGTTGATACCTCAATGCGGCTGCGCGGTGGCCGTTGAACTCGATGTGCAGACATGCGGTTAGCAGTTGCCCTTACCTCCCTTTTTCTATATATCCCATAAGTACAGTCCGTTAAAGATCGTTCACACCGCCCGAAGGGGGCCGTTCAGATGAGCCGAAGTCTGATATTGCCGCTGATAGCCTTGGTATTTTGCGCCATTCTGACCGACGTGAGCCATGCGCTGACCATCTACCGCATCGGCGGCTCTGACCTGCCGCCGCCCGAGCGCGACGCACCTTTCGACTTCATCCAACTGGAATGGGCCGATATCGATGCCAAGCAGCACGGCAGCACTCTGCTGACGGAGATCAGCACGACCCTCGCACCCGAGCAACTAGACCCCGCAGTCAACCTGACACCATTGCTGGATGAACGGGGCGGGAAGATCGAAACGCTGCGCTCGATCGTGGGCTGGGCCGATTTTCCCGCCCGCGACGCGCCGATGTTCGACGGCGATCCCACCACCCACTTTCTCGGCGACGGCGATTGGGGTGGAGACTACGGCGCAATAGAAAACAAGGTGCTGGTATTCGACCTAGGTGGGTTATTCAACATCGACCGGGTGCGCTTCTATCCCCGCGAAAAGCACCTTGTAGATCGCTTTATCCAGACTGTTATAGTCGGCATCAACGACGGCGACCCGCTCAAGGATGGGACTCGGGAATACCTAGTAGGCGAGGGATGGAGGAGGCGGCCGCCAGGCGCGCGGAAAGACTTTGAAATCGTCCTCAACGCCACTGAAAACACCCGCTCCGATATCGTCATCGAAATGCCCGGCCGGCCGATCCGCAACATCCTGTTCGAAGCGCCGGCCAACATCCGCGGTGTCTGGGAAATTGCCGAATTTGAAATTTACGGTTCCGGTTTTGCACCGCAGGCTACCTACGTCTCCAATGTGATCGACCTAGGACAACCCGTCAGCTTGGGCCGCCTCAACTGGTCCGCGCAGGAAGACGCAGGCGCAGCGATTGATCTGACTATGCGCAGCGGCGACGATTCCGATCCCAACACGTACTGGCGCAAAACCTTCCGTGGCGATGAGACTACGCGCTATAGCGATGGCAAAGCCTTGGTTTTGTCCACGTACAGGAAACTGGACAAAGGGGAGCGAGCTGGAATCACGCCGGATACCGAAAACTGGCAAACTTGGAGCCCTCCGTACGATCTGGCCCTCGGCCGCGGCG
>VXZF01000600.1 GCA_009845645.1 Gemmatimonadota bacterium
TCTGATGGGGCGCAATTATCACCGCGGCCAAGACATAGATCTGGGGCCGAGCGAACCGTCGGGAATATGAATTGATGGATGACAGAGGATGATATTGAACAGGCGCTATAGGATTCTGCTAGCGGCGTGTGTTGCTGGCTGGTGCAGTGCGGGGCTGACGGAGGCCGGCTACATCCCGAATGTGCCCTATTTTCATCAGCACAGCAATCGCATCAATCCTTCCGGTTCCTGTCAAAATACCAGCGTCGCGATTGTGCTCAAATACTACGGAGCGGACGACATTACTCCCGACATGATCTCCGCCAAATGGGGAACGCACGTCGCTCAGACTACCGGAGGTCTCGAAAAGGTTTTTAACGAGGAAGCTGCGCTGCGCGGTTTGAGCGTCCGCGACCAAGCGACTGAAACTGGGCTGTTGCGGGAATTGCACGCGCTGTTGGACGCTGGTCGGCCAGTAATCGTCCATGGCGGCTTCTCCACGGTCGGCCACCTAATGGTGTTGGTTGGGTACGACGAGCGTTTTTACTACGCAATGGATCCGGCGAGCCAGTGGACTGAGCGGCTCAACGGGGGATTTACCAATACCGACGATCCGCACATAGGCCGCTACACGCGCTATGGTCGCGACGCAGTAGAAAACGCCATCATTTCTCGGGGCTTCATCCGCATGCACCAGATTTATTTTGCTCCGGGGCCGTTGGCCGCCGAGTGGGAGGGGAGCTTCTCCGATTCGGTCGCCGTGGGTGCGGCGGTGGAATTTGCCGGTGGCATTCGCATCCGCGATATGCTGGCCAATGGCGAGGATCTGCATGTGTCTGCGGACTTGAGCGCGTTGGGTGGTCGGTCGGACCAAGTGCTGACCGAAGCCTCGCCGGGGTTTTATCCTTTCGCGGAGACCTTGGCCGCCAGTGGGAGCGCGGGACGTAAGACCGTCGTCTTTCACATCCGCCAGGGCGAGGCCGCTGTCGAGGTCAAGCGGACCGTAGTGTTGATGCCAGTCGAGAACCAAGTTGTCTTTGACGAAGGGTTGGGTGCTGGTTGGCACGTAGGCTTTACTACTGGTGCGGAGCTTGCAGTGTCAGCGGGGGAACCTCTAACTGTGGAGACCCGCGGCTTCACGTTGGAATTGCTGCCCTCCGCGCCTATAGAACCAGTCGGCTATCGCGCTCTGCGCTTTTCCTTCCACCCTGGTGACGCGACGGTCGGTTTGAGGGGGGCGTTTTCCGTGCAGCTTAACGAAAATCCGCGCAAGATCGAACCGCTAATCGACGGGTTTTTCCGTGGGATCGACATGGAGCGGGCCGAGTGGCAGACCGTGGAAGTGCCACTGTGGGCTTTTGCGCCGTTAGAAGAGCCGATCGAGTCCATTCGCTTCTTCGGCAACCTGCGCGGTACGTTCTATCTCGACGATATAGAGTTGGTCAGCGCCCTGTTCCCGCCTCCGCGCCTAGTGGCCGATTGGCAGAGCGCGTTGCCGGACTCCGCGCTAGCTGGGGCCGAGTTGGTCCTGCGCGAGCATCTGCGTGTCACTAGCCCCATGTCCGATGGACCTGTACCCGAAGTCTTCGCCGACCTGAGTGAGTTGGGGGGCGACACTGAGTTGGCACTAGAGCGAGTTGGCGCGGGGCTATACCAACTGATGGGGACGCTGTCTGCCGATGTGTCCAATGGTCTAAAATCTGTGCGGATCCACCTGCGCCAGGGGACTCCAGACGGACCGCTGGAGACGACGCTAGTGAGGGAGTTGGTGGTGCTGCCCGCGGCGGATCAGGTTATTTTTGCCGACCAGTACGGTGAGAACTGGACCCAAGGGTTTATCTCCAACGTCGAGGTGGATGAGCAGGTCTTTGAGGGCACTTGGGTGCAGACGCTCGTCGCCGAGGCGTTTACCCTCGAATACAAGCCGCTCACTCCAGTGGAGCCGGTGGGGTATCGCGCCCTGCGGCTGACCTTCCATCCCGGCGATACCGAAGGCGATGCCCGGCCTGTTTTTAACGTCGTGGTCAATAGGGATACGCCGTCGCTGGTCGCGCTGTTCGAAGGAGAGGGCTTGGAGCTGGCGCGGCAAGAATGGCAGGTGATAGAGATTCCGCTGGAGCGCTTCTTTCGGCTAGACGGGCCGATTGAATCCATTCGCCTGTTCGGCAACTTGCGCGGCACGTTCTACTTAGGCGATGTGCGCTTGGTCGCCGCTAGGACCTCTGCACCCACGGCGGTGCTGCAACAGCAGCACGGAGTAGTGCCAGAGGCGTTCTCCATAGCGCAGAACTACCCCAATCCATTTAACAGTACCACTGCGATTGGCTTTGCCCTGCCGCGAGCAGGGGCGATCCAGCTCGCAGTCTTTAACGCACTCGGTCAGCAGGTCGCCGTCTTAGCTGAGGGAACCCATCCGGCCGGTTCATACACCCTGCGCTGGGATGGAGTAAACGACAGCGGGCGCGCACTGGCCGCAGGCCTATATTTCTATCGATTACAAACCCCTTGGGGTGTGCAAACGCGCAAACTACTTTTGTTAAAATGAAAGTATAGTGGTCGGCGATCAGCGCCCGTTGTCGCTTGGCCGCTATCAAACCGAAAGGAACCCCATGCCTAGAGGCATTCGCAACTTCGCCATTTTTGCCATCGCCCTGCTTTCGTCTTGGATCATAGGTGTCAATGTGGCACCGACGTGGACAGTTGAGCGGATTGAGTTGGATGTAAAAACGGACGACGAGGGCAAGCTGTACTACGTCTATCGTGAAAAGCCCGCCTATTTCGAGGCCGTGCCCATGGCGCAAGCCCAACTCGACCCGGCTAAAATTGAGGGGTCGAGGACAACCCCGCCGATCACGGAAGAATTTGTCTCCGTGGCGGAGACCGGCCGCTACTACAAATTAGTAGCCAAGCGTCACTGGAGCTATTGGTCGCTGCTGCCGGCGGTGGTGGCCGTGCTGTTGTGTTGGCTGACCAAAGAACCAGTCACCTCGCTGTTAGGTGGCATCGTCGCTGGTGCTCTGCTGATGGGCCGGTACGACTTCACTGGCGATGTACTGATCCCCTCGTTGGCGACCAAAAGCGCAGCCGGAGTTCTGCTGCTCTACTTGTGGCTGTTGGGGGGGCTGATGGGGATATGGTCGCGCACGGGGGCGGCCCAGGCCTTTGCCGAGTTTATGACCGAGCGCTTTGTGCGCGGTCCCAGAAGCGCCAAGCTGGTCGCTTGGATGCTCGGGGTCATCTTCTTCCAAGGCGGCACCGTCAGCACGGTGCTGGTCGGCACTACGGTCAAACCGATTGCCGATAACGAGAAAATCAGCCACGAGGAGTTGGCGTACGTAGTTGATTCAACGGCCTCGCCGATTGCGTCTCAGCTCGCGTTCAATGCTTGGCCCGGCTACGTGCAGGCGTTCATCTTCGTCTCTGGCGTTAGTTTCTTGGCGACTGAAGCCGATCGCATTGCCTTCTTTTTTCAAAGCGTGCCCTTTTGTTTTTACGCCATTTTTGCCGTCTTGGGCACGTTCCTGCTCAGCATTGAAAAACCGCTCTTTTTGGGTTCGCAACTGAGGGCAGCAATGGAGCGCTCGCGCGCAACCGGTCAGCTCGACGCTCCCGGTGCCGATCCCCTGAGCGCCAAGGAGCTGCAAGGGAGCAATGTCCCCGAAGGCTACACTCCGCACGTCCTCGAATTCTTCTTGCCGCTGGGCACGCTCATCGCCATTGCCGTTGGCACCTTCATCACCGGCGGATCGCCCAATGTGCAGTGGGCTTTTGGCATTGCGCTTTTGTTGGCCGCGGGCATGGCCTTGGCCAAGGGCATGGCGCTCCGAGACCTCATCGCCGGTTTTCACGATGGCATTAAGGGCGTGGTGCTCGGCTCCGTCATTTTGCTGCTGGCCATCACCATCGGCGGCATCAGCAAGGAGACGGGTGGCAGCATCTTCTTGGTCGAACAACTCGGCGAGGCCATTCCGTATTTCCTCTTGCCGGTCTTGCTGCAGATTCTCACGATGGTCATTGCCTTTTCCACTGGCACGAGTTGGGGCACGTATGCGGTGGCGTTTCCGCTGGCCATGCCGCTGGCTTGGGCGGTGGCTGGTGCCAATGGCCTAGCGCATCCTGAGCTTTTTATGACCTTGTGTTTTGCTGCGGTCATGGACGGCAGCGTGTACGGCGACCAGTGCTCGCCGATTTCGGATACCACCGTGCTTAGCTCCATGTGTACGGGTTGCGACCTAATGGACCACGTCAAGACGCAGATCCCGCAGGCGACGCTTGCGGCGGGCGCGGCGGCTTTGTGCTGGACGGCCGTGGCGTTCTTTACCGCCTAGGTCTCCTAGCTAAACTTGAACTCTCGTTGAGTATTAAGAACCACCTATCGAGTTAGCATTCTTCTCTATTTTGGGAGTCTTCGTTATGCCGACCTTTATCGACTCGACCCCTATCATTGACGACCCACCCGCGCTCCGCGACCGCATGCAGCGCGACGGCCATCTCTTTGTCAGCGGCCTACTGCCTGCCGACGAACTCGAAGCGCTCAGGCTGCGCTTTTTGGCCATTGCTCGCGACGCTGGCTGGGTTAAGGCCGACGCGCCGCTCGAGGACGCCATCGCCGACCAAGACGGTTTCTGCGTCGAGCCGACGCCCGAGTATATGGACGTCTATAGCCGCATGTACGCGGTGCCCGAATTCCACGCCTTGCAGCATCACCCCGCGCTCGTCGGCCTGCTCAAAAAGCTGTTCGACGGCCCGGTGCTGCCGCACCCTCGCCTCATCGGCCGCACCATCTTTCCCAAGCGCGAATCCTTTACCACGCCGCCGCATCAGGACTTCATCCCCATTCAGGGCACGGCTGAAACCTATACAGCGTGGTTCCCGCTCCATGACCTGCCGCCGACGATGGGTGGGCTGGAGGTGGCTGCTGGGGCACATCGGGGGGGCGTTTAT
>VXZF01000068.1 GCA_009845645.1 Gemmatimonadota bacterium
TTGGCCGGAGAACACATCGACACCCTCTACATCGACCTAGTCGCCGCTGAGTTGGGAACAATCGACTGGTCCGCGGCAATTCACTCTTCGCTCGACTCACAGGGCACTCCGGCCCACCAGATTGAATTCGACCTAGCGGTGCGCCCGCCACCAGCCATTTCGTGGTCCATTGAGCCACCGCGAGTCTATCAGGGCGAGCGCTTTGACTTGCGCGCGATTGTGCGCTTCGACGATGCCGCCGGGCCGCCCTTAGAAGAGCTGAACTGGACTTGGCCACCTGAACTGAGCTGGCCAGCAGGCGACGCTCCACAGCGCTGGGCGGGCAGCTTGAGCCCCGGACAGGCCGACACCCTCTCTTGGACGGTGCTCGTAGATCCGACTCACCTTGGCCCCCTCCCCTTGGTGGTCGCTGCACAGGTCTCCGGCCAGAGCCCAGTGGACTTGGCAACCCAGCACTTGCAGGTGGACCCGCTGCCCGTGATGGCCTTGGAGCCTGGATTTATGATGGCGTTGGAAACTGGGTTTATGGAGGTGGGCAAGCGCGGGCCAATCACCTGCATATGGCGCAACGAAAGCGCCGACCCCATCGCCTTGGCGGCCCTGCGCCTGCAAGTTGCGCCGGCGTTCTCGGATGTCTCCTTGGTGGAAGGTCCACTAGGCGCAGCACTCGTACAAAAAAGCGACGAAGAAGCCGCACCGAGCCTGATGGTGAGCGGTTTGGATAGCTTGGATGCGGGCGCAGCGATCCGGGTGACGCTCGAGGCGGTGCCGCAGCGCCCAGGGCCTTTTACTTGGCAGAGTGCCTGTAAGCCCGTGGGGCGGGATCACTTTATTCCCCTGCACGGCGCGAACACGGTGCGCGTGGTATGGCCAGGAACGGCCCAAGCCCCAGGCGGCGCACAGCAAACCCCCACGGACTTGCAGTTGATCAATCAAGCCTTTGTCCGCGCCCTAGACCACCAAATAGATGCCCTACCCCTATCCTCGGGTACGCGGCTTTTCCTCCAAGCCGAAGACGACAAGAACGAGGCCAATTGGGTAGTTGAGGACGCCCTGATCGAGACCTTGCAGCAGCGAGGCTATCAGGTGCTGGTGCGCCAGCCGGAAGACGCGCCAGCCGACGTGGTGTACTATCGGCTGGTCAGAGCGCGCGTGGTGTACTCGCCTGCACCCCGGCGGCTACTTCTCTGGGGCAACGAACAACGGCGCGAGGCGTATGGCGACCTCTTTCTCAGAATAGAAACAGCCGCCGACCGCATCGTGCGCTGGGACCGCCGCGTTCAAGCCTATAGCTGGGACATGGTGTCTAAGGGGTTGAGCGGGGTCTTAGGCGGGGGCGACATGGTCGAACAAACAGTACTCAAACCAGAAAACAAAGCTATCGTGCGCGGCCTATCGGCCGGCATTCTTGGCGGGCTATTCTACATCTTCTTCGTCTTGTAACCTTCAAAACCTCTGGATGCGCCTAGGGGCCTGCTCTTGGGACCGCCCATGTAGAGGGCACGTACTCGGCAGGACTTCGCCAGCGATGAAGATCTCCTCTCGCTGATCGGGACAAAAGCGAGTGGCGATCTTGTGGGTATCGTTGCAGACCGCGCGGCGCACGACGAGGTTTTCTGGGTACTCGAATCCGCGATTCCTCAGGCTGCGATAGGGTTCCACACTCTCATACACCTCCTTCATAAACTCCGCCCACAACGGCAGGGCGGCCGCAGAGCCGGCCTGCTTCGGCCAGAGACGCAGGCTGGGGTCGTCTATCCCGACCCAGACCCCAGCTACGAGATGGGGCGTAAAACCGATAAACCACGCATCCGTGTAGTCGTTGGTCGTGCCGGTTTTGCCGGCTGCTTGCGGCCGGAAGCGATAGACCGTGCGGATGCGGCGTCCGGTGCCGCCGACTTCATCGACGGCCGAGCGCAGCATATCTGCGACAATTACGGCCACGGCCGGCCGCAACACTTCCTGCTTGCGACCGCTTTCCTGCGTGAAAAAGACATCTCCATCCTTGCGCTCCAAGCGACTGATGGCCATAGGTTCGACGTAGATACCCTTATTGGGGAAGACCGCGTACGCAGCCACCAAGTCGAGAAGTAGCACCTCGCTCGTGCCGACGCCAATGGAGGGAATGGCTTGGATGGGCGTGGATATGCCCATGTTGCGGGCATAGCTCCGAATCAGAGACGGGCCGAGTTCGTCAGCCAACTTAATGGAAATGAGGTTGCGCGACTGTTTCAGCCCTTCGCGCAGCGTCATCGGCCCCTTGAATTTCTTGTCGTAATTCTCGGGATCCCAAAACTGTTCGCGTCTGTGGTCCCACAACGTAAAAGCATTGTCGTCGAGCACATCCACCGCAAAGCGATTGTTGTCAATGGCAGCCGTGTACACGAAGGGCTTAAACGCGGACCCAGGCTGCCGCTTGGCTTGGGTGGCGCGGTTGAATTTGCTGTGGCTGAAATCGCGGCCCCCAATCATGGCCAAGATGTGGCCGGTAGCCGGATCCATAGCCACGAAGGCCGCTTGAACCAAGGCCGAGTCGCGCGCGCTCCGAGACGCGCCTATGGCTTTTAGGTGCTGATCCACCTTTTTCTGCACCTTGCTTATTTCAGTATCAAAGTGCTTTTCGGCGATCTGCTGCAAGCGTGAGTCGAGCGTAGTGTGGACCACAAAGCCCTCGCGATAGGTTGCCATGCCAAACTCGCGCTGCATTTGCTGACGGACGTGCTCGACAAAGTACGGGGCTATCCCATACGTCTCCTCGTGGCTGCCCCTGCGGGCGTCGATGGGTTTGTTGCGTAGAGAATCGCGTTCGGCCGAAGTAATCGCGCCGTTGTCGGCCATGCTGTACAGCACCAGATTGCGTTGCGTATGTGCGCGTTCGGGGTGGCGCAGGGGAGTAAATCTATTAGGGGCCGGCAGCAGCCCGACGAGCAAGGCACTCTCTTCAAGCGCGAGCTGATCGACTTCGCTATCAAAGTACAGGCGCGCCGCCGACTTAATCCCGTAGGCACCGTGGCCGAAATAGACTGTGTTGAGATACATAGTCATTATTTCGGACTTAGTGTACAGGCGCTCGATTAAGACAGCGGTGATCTGTTCGCGGATCTTGCGCGCGTATGTGGCCGCCGCATCGGCAAAGGAAGCACTGCTGCGCTGAGTGCCAACTTCGGCGAATATACTACGGGCGAGCTGTTGGGTAAGCGTGCTGGCCCCTTGGCCGACGAGACGCCGGTCCTTGAGGTTGGCCAGCAGTGCCCCGGGGATGCGGTAGATATCAATGCCCCAATGCGAGAAGAAGCGCCGGTCTTCAGCCGCGAGGAGAGCGGCCCGCACGGATTCGGGGACTTCCTCATAAGTAAGGATTTCGCGGTTTTCCTCGAGGAAGTCCTGCAAGTGGCGGCCGTCGGCCGAATACACATTGGTGACCCGTTTAGGCCGAAAGCTCCAATCGTCGATGTCGGGCAAATTGTCGTTGAAGATCAGATAGGCACTCACGCCGACAACGGCATACAAGGCGAAGAAGCAAGCGGTGTAGAGCAGCAGCCTCTTAAGCAATGAGAGCGTAATCGCGCCTTTTACTCCTTCTACTACCCTGTCTAGACGCTCTCTATCAAAATTGAGCAGTAAGAGGCGTATCGCGCGTTTCGCTCCTTCTATCACCCTGCCCAAAAGCTCTCTATTCATAGTAGCCCTTGACCCAGCGCGTGTTGTATTCCTGCAAATACTCTAGGTGCGCGCTAGTTTGCGGGTAGTGCTCGTGTGCCGGGTACGGGTAGCCAGACATCCCGTGAAAGGGAAGCGGCCCGACCGTTAGCGAGTGCGCCGAGTGCAGGTCCATGTCCTTGCCAAAGCCATCGGCGTACAGCAGAAACGAGCGTACGAGACCAGCCGCAGGCGGCGGCAAGGCGGCGAATTCAATGGTCAGCTCGTCGCCGTGAAACATGATGACAAAGCGGTCGTCAATGTCCCCGATTAACTCCTCCACCGGACCGAAGCGGGTGAAGGCTCCGGCGTGGGTGCCCCAAGGCGCTTCTAACGCCAATTGATCGTAGTGATAGCGAAAAGCAAAGGTGCCTTTGATCGCCGTGTGGGCCGGATAGCCACGCCAGTGAAGGTCACTCCGCGCCGGTTGCAGGCGGTGGACTGAGAGGGGAACATCCACAGCATCGCCGACGAGCAATTGATCCCAGTAGAGCGCAGTGTTGGTCTCAATCCGCAGCCGGTAGTCGTCGGACGGGAACAGGCCCGCCAAGTCGAAGAGCGCGTGTTTGGGCAGGCCCGCCGGGCAGCCCATATCCGCGCTGACTTCTACCCATCCCCCCTCGCCATCGGCTACGGACAAACGCGGCGGATATAGCGACAAGCCGCGCTGCGACGCGCTCCAATTCGAGGTCGAATGCGCGTAATCGACCCACCCATAACCGAGCAAGACCGGATGGGCAAATGCGGACAGATCGCCCAAGTTCAGCTCTAGCGCATAGTCTTCGGCATAGCCGTGTATGTCGAGCCGATCAAAGCCATCGTACCACTCGTCGTCGATCTCCTCCAGCGTGGCCAACACGTCCGCGCCCCGGTGGTCGCGGGCAGCCACCGGCGGTCGCAGCCCTTGCAGGGGATACAACTTGAATTCTGGATAGGGCGGTGCAGAGAGCAGACGCTCATTCGGATACACGTCGAACTCAGGCGGATGATCAACGGCGATAAGTTCGAGAGCATCGACGTAAATGATTTCCTCTAGCTGATTCGCTAGCTGCAAGACATAGTGGCCGTCCTTGGGAACCAGCGGCCCCAACCGAACGTACTCGTCAGTGTCGGGCTGATAGTACTGACCTGGGGCGGTCAAATAGCCAATAATGGCCCCCCCGAGAATGTCGGTGACAAAGCGATAGCGCTCGCCGTCCCAAGCGTAGAGAATGGGGCAC
>VXZF01000701.1 GCA_009845645.1 Gemmatimonadota bacterium
CCCTGACCTTGCCCGGGGCCTTCAACGCGCCCGTGGCCATGCTGGCCGAGCGCATTGGGTTTGAGGCCGTGTACATTTCCGGGGCTGGACTGGCCAACGGCACGGCCGGCTATCCAGACGTCGGCCTGTTGGGCATGGACGAAATGGCGCGCCAAGCCGGCTACATTGCCAATGCGGTCCAAGTGCCCTGCATCTGCGATGCAGACACCGGGTTTGGCGAGGTATGGCAGGTGATGCGCACAGTGCGCGCGTACGAGCGCGAGGGCTTGGCCGGGCTGCACTTAGAGGACCAAGTCATGCCCAAGCGCTGCGGCCACCTCGACGGCAAGGCCCTGATCGAGGTCGAAGAAATGGAGCGCAAGATCGCCGCGGCCTGTGCGGCGCGGCAAGACCCGGACTTTGTCATCATCGCCCGCTGCGACGCCCGCGCCGTCGAGGGCTTTGAGCAGAGCGTCGAGCGCGGCCAACGCTACTTGGCAGCCGGCGCGGACGCCGTCTTTCCCGAAGCCATGCAGAGCGCCGAGGAATTCGCCCACTACGCCGAGCAAGTCAAAGGCCCGCTCCTCGCCAATATGACCGAATTCGGCAAATCGCCGTACCTATCGGTCGCGGAGTTCGCCGCCATGGGATACCGCCTCGTGATTTTCCCTATGAGCGCATTCCGCACCATGATGAAGGCCGTCGAAGGGCTGTTCCGCGAACTGAAGGAAAAGGGCACTTTAGCAGGAGCCCTCGGACAGATGCAGACGCGAGACGAACTCTACGAACTACTCGGCTACGACGAGTACACCAAGCTAGACGCAGCTTTGGCCGATCTCTTTCCAGCAAACGGAGAAAGCCGCTGAATTACCCACCCACGACCAACACTTTCCACAGAGAGATTTACAGAATGACCAACAAATCCTACAGCCCCGGCCTCGAAGGCGTCATCGCCGGCGAGTCCGCCCTTTCGCGCATCGATATCGATATCAACCGCCTGATCTTGCACGGCTACGACCTAGTCGAACTGACCGAAAACGCCTCCTACGAAGAGGTCGCCTACTTGCTGCTCTACGGCGAGTTGCCGACAGTCGCCGAATTGGCGGCATTCAACCAACAGCTGCGCTCACAGCGCGACCTGCCCGGCCCGGTCGTCGACCTGTTGCGCTCCGCGCCGGCGGACGCCCACCCTATGGATCTGTTGCGCACTGCGGTATCGTCCTTGGCGTTTTTCGACGCCGAGACCCCCGACAACAGCCACGATGCCAATGTGCGCAAGGCCGAGCGCTTGCTGGCCAAAATTCCCACCGCACTCGCCTATGGCTATCGCTTCTCGCAGGGGCTAGAGCCAGTAGCTCCCGACGCCGAGCTAGACCACGCGGCCAATCTACTCTACATGCTGCGCGGCGAGAAACCGCCCGCGTACGAAGTAGAGGCCATGAACACTTCGCTGATCCTCTACGCCGAGCACGGATACAACGCCTCCACGTTTACCGCACGGGTCGTAGCTTCCACCCTCGCCGACCTGTACGCCGCCATAACCGCGGCCATCGGCGCTCTGCACGGGCCCTTACACGGCGGTGCCAACGAGGCGGCCATGCACATGCTCTTGGAGGTAGATTCGCCCGCAGCGGCCGAGCAGTGGGTCCTCGAAGCGCTAGCGCAAAAGAAGAAGATCATGGGCTTTGGACATCGGGAATACAAAAGCGGCGACTCGCGGGTGCCGACGATGAAAAAAGTTGGCCGTCAGATCGCCGCAGCCATCGGCGACACCAAGTGGCCAGACCTAGCCGACGTGGTCGAAGAGACGATGATGCGCGAAAAGGGCATCTTCCCCAACGTCGATTTCCCCTGCGCGTACACCTACTACATGATGGGCATCCCGATCCCGCTCTACACCCCCATCTTCGTGGCCAGCCGCGTGGTGGGCTGGGCGGCGCACGTGATCGAACAGCACGACGGCAACCGGCTCATCCGCCCCAACCACATCTACACCGGGCCGGAACACCGCCCGTTTGTGCCGCTCGGCGATCGGGGCTGACCTCAGCCGCGCACGGCCAGCAACCAAGGCCGCACATCGAGCAAGAACCGCTGCACTGCATCGCCCTGGTAGTCGGGATACGTCCACTCCAAAGACCGGTAGCGTCCCCGCTGATAGAGCAGAGTCACCTCGGCGTAGAGTTGCGGGGCAATGCAGATGCGGTGGCCAGCGCACTTGGTCGTGGCCAACACCAAGCTCTCGATCGACAGCAGTCCCGGATCTATATTGGCGCAGCGGCACTTCCCCCGACTCATCGCCCGCTCCAACTCCATGGTCTGTGCCTTGACGGCCGCCAGCTCAGCGGGGTCGATCCGCTCGGCAAAGCACACGAGCTGTTTGCACAGTCCCGCGCCCATTTCCGCTTCGTAGTACGAGGTAAAATCAAAATCATAGGTCGTACTTGCCGCGCGCAGGGGGCCGAAGCATTCGGCAAGACGTTCTTTGGCGGCAGCGAGCGTCTCTGCGGAATCGGCCAATACCGCGCAGACTAGTGCGACGGGTGTAGAGGGTTGAAGATCGATGGGCATCTTGCAACAAAAGGCAAGAGACCTAATCGCGTCAATTTCTGCGGCGGAATTGGTTTGCTATTTTATCGCTGCGACTCCCACCTTCATTCAGGAAAGGCCACTATGCACATAGAAGACCTAGACACGCCCGCCCTCCTCGTCGATCTCGACGGCTTGGAGGACAATCTCGACCGCTACCAACGCTACTTTGACGAGCACGGCATCGGCTTGCGGCCCCACATCAAGACCCACAAGTGCGTGGCCATCGCCCATATGCAAATGCGGCGCGGGGCAATCGGCATCACCTGCCAGAAGCTCGGGGAGGCCGAGGTCATGGCCGAGGGCGGGGTCGATCGCGACATCCTGATTCCCTACAACATCATCGGCGCGCAAAAACTGGCGCGGCTGGTCGCACTGGCGCGGGACACCCGGCTGACCATAGCAGCCGATTCCGAATACACCGTGCAAGGACTATCCGAGGCCGCAGCAGGAGCGGACGTCACCGTGGGCGTGGTCGTCGAACTCGATCGCGGCCGCACGGGCGTAGGCTCGCCCGCGGCGGCTGCCGCCCTAGGCGAAAAAATCGACCAAGCCCCTAACATCGAACTCCGGGGCATCATGTCCATGCCAGCGACTCCAGACATGCGGCCGCTCATCCAAGAGACGCTCGCGCATTTCGACCGCAAGGGCCTGCCGCATCCCATCGTCAGCGGCGGCAGCACGCCGGGCGCATTGATGGCGCACGAAATCCCCGAACTAACCGAGTACCGAGCCGGCGAGTACCCAGTCGGCGGCGTCCACCATCTCCGCCGGGGAACCCACAGCATCGAACAATGTGCAGGTCGGGTACTTATGACCGTGGTCAGCCGGCCAACCGCGGACCGCGCCATCCTCGACGGGGGCAGCAAGTCGCTCAGCGCAACACTCTATCGCGAGGAAGATGGCTCGTCCACCAAGGGGTATATAGTCGAGTACCCCCAAGCCATCTTCTCCGGGTTTTCGGAAGAACACGGGCAGGTCGATCTGTCATCCTGCGACGACAAACCCCAAATCGGCGAACAGGTGCAAGTCCTGCCGGTTCATCCCTGCCCCTGTTTCAACGAACACGACCAGATCTTTGCCGTGCGCCGCGGCCGCGTGGAAGCCGTCTGGCCGGTTGACGCCCGCGGGCAGATACGCTGAAAGGAGCGAATTGTGGATTTTGCCGAATTGAGCGAAAAACTAAAAGTGGCTAGCACCGCGACCCTGACGTCCGTACTCCGCAACAAAGGGCTACACAACACCTTCATGCACCAAGTCGCGCCCCTCGCACCCGACATGCAGATGGTCGGCCGGGCCTTTACCCTGCGCTACATCCCCGCGCGCGAAGACCTCGACGAGGTCCCACTAGACAATCTGAAAGACGTGCAGCGGGTCGGCATTGAGCAGGTAACCGCAGGCGACGTGTTCGTCATTGATGCACGCGGCGACACCCGCGCCGGGACCATGGGATCCATCCTAGCGGCGCGGCTGCAAGTGCGGGGCTGCGCGGGGATCGTCACCGATGGAGCCTACCGCGACTCGCCGACTATCGTCGCATCGGGATTGCCCGCATACGCTGCGGCCATGAACGCCCACACCAACAAAACCATCCATCATCCCAGCGAAATCCAGGTACCCATCGCCTGCGGCGGCGTGGCGGTCTTCCCCGGCGACATCCTCGTCGGCGACGGCGAAGGAGTCGTGGTCATACCCGCGCATCTGGCCGAGGAGGTCGCCGTCGAGGCCGAGGAGATGGAGCAAAAAGAGCGCTTCATCACCGAGAAAATCCGCGCCGGAGCCAGTATCGTCGGCACCTATCCCCCCGATGAGCAGACCTTAGCCGAGTACCAAGCCTGGAAAGCAAAGCAATCGTAGGGGTGTTCAGCCCAAACGGCGGCGCAAGCGACGCGTGAGATCGGCTACCACATCAGGAGCGGTGGCGGCTATGTTGTGCAACTCGTCGGGGTCTTGCTCAAGATCGTAGAGTTCGTCGCAGTCATTGTAATTCTGGATGTATTTGTGCGTACCCGTGCGAATGCAGCGGAAGTTGCGCAGGGCGGCAACAGTCTCTTGGCGGCAGGTGTCTGTCTGGCCTGCGAGGACCGGCTGCAGCGAGCGGGCGTCAATGCCTTGCTGCGGCGCGAGCTGGGCAAAATCGCATATGGTGGCATTGAGGTCGATGAGTTCGCACATCGCGTCACAGACGCGGCCTCCGGCGATATTTGGTCCGGCGATGATCAGCGGTACGCGCAGGCTGGACTCGTACGCGGCGCTCTTGGTGTACAGCCCGTGGTCGCCGAGCAGTTCACCGTGGTCGGAGGAGAAGATGATATAGGTGTTGTCGAGCTGGCCGCGTTTTTCGA
>VXZF01000591.1:0-1269 GCA_009845645.1 Gemmatimonadota bacterium
TCGCCCTCCACGACAACACCGACCCCGGCACCCACAACTACGAGCGCGACAACCGCTGCCAACTCTACAAATTTCTCAACCAACACTGGGGATTGGAAACGCCAGACGACGACCTGCCCTACCGCGACGAATTGCAAACCGAAGAAGCCCTCGCCGTCGGCCTGCCCCCTGACAACGCCACCCTGATCTCCATCGCGCAGGCAACTCTTGGTAAAATCAGAAATCGCAAAAGAAAAGCGCGCCCTCCAGCCGCAGCGCGCAAAACACTCGCCTCATTACTCAAGCTGCCGCAGTGGAAGAATCGGTCCCTGCAAGCAGTCGGCACCGCGCAAAAGCGCAAAGACGCTACCATCCAACACTACCTACTCCACCTCGACGACACCTGGACCCTGCCGCTGACTGAATACACGCCGCCGCGTCCCCGAGGCACTGAACTGCTCATCGCCGATGGCGGCCGCGGCGCGCTCGCCGCCCCGCTAACCACCGCCCTCGCGCAAGGCCGCCGAGTGCTCGTCGCCGACATCTTCGCTACCGGCGAACTCCGCACCGACCCGCGCCACCAGATGCTAGTCGCCACCGCTGGCCAGCGCCCGCTCGGCATCCAAGTCGGCCAAGTGCTCGCGCTGCTGGCAACAGCAAGCCAAAAGAGCCGTGTACTACACCTGACGGCTCACGGCCGCATCTGCCCGATCGTCGCGCTAATCGCCGCTGCACTAAAACCCCAAGCCCTCGCCTCGCTGACGACCAACGCCCTCATCGACTCCCTCGGCCGCCTCATCGACTGGCCGCTGTCCTACGACGGCACTCCATCTCTCTACTGCTTTGGCCTGCTGGCCGAATTCGACATCCCCGATCTAATTGCCCTCTCAGCACCCGTGCCGCTCGCCGATCCCCATCGCGGACCATTGCGCCGCTGAAGTACAACCCCTATCCATATTTTTCCCGGAGGTGCCGCGCCGCCTCTACCTCGTTTTTGAGCTTGGTATAAACCTCGTCGATATCGACCTTCGCCGCCGATCCGGGGGCGAATCCGCAGTCCGGGTTGAGCACCACCCGCTCGGGTGCTAAGTACTCCAACGCCTGTTCCACCCGCCCGACAATCATCTCCGGCTCGTCAACCTCGCCCGGATGCACCCCCACGCAACCCAAGCCGATCTCCAAATCTTCGCGCAGCGCCTTAAACACCTCCGCATCCCCTGATCCCGGACTGGTAAATTCCATAGTCAGATGGTGTACCTTCAGGCGATTGAGATAGGGGATGATCGGGCC
>VXZF01000591.1:1369-4896 GCA_009845645.1 Gemmatimonadota bacterium
CAAGCCTCGACGAATTCATTGCGGGTCGGATAGGCTCCGCGCGATTGTTCCGCATCCCACATCCGCTCGCCCAATAGCGCTGGTGCCGGCAAGGTGGCCTTGATTTTGCGCGAGCTAACCCGCTTGAGAAATTCTATTTCCCGCGCAATAAACCCTTCGTCTTTCGGCACCAACTCGCCCGTGACAATGGTCCACGGCCTGCCATCCGCATTCCGGCCCACCGCGAAGCCATGCGCCAATTCGGCGATCACGCCGATATACGAGGCGCGCCGCCATTCACCATCGGTGATCACGTCTAACCCCGCCTCCTCCTGCAACGCCACCGCATAGGCCACAGCCGCGTCCATCACCTGCCCCAGCCGTTCATCGTCCATTGGCCGCTCGCCCATCACCGCCTCGCGCACGAAATCCGGTCGCGGCAGCGAGCCGACCACCGCCGCCGGAAAGAGCGTCCCGTAGTATTGACGTGTAGACATATTAGCCACCGTATTCGTTTGACCAGCGCGCATTGGCTAGCGCGACGTCCTCTTCCGTGTCAATTTCCATGTACTCGCCATTGGTGGTCACCATGTGCAAGGCCGATCCTGCGTCTATCATTTCCTCGAAAAGATGAATCAGATAAGCCTTTTCGAATGGCATGTCGTACTTCCAAATTTGCCCGGCGTACTTTGCTTTCACCCGCTGATAATGCGCCCGCAAAGACCGCGCCCCCGCCACACCGAACCGCGCCACGCCAATATACTCGCCACTAGCCGCTGACCCAAGCATAGCGCGGTTGATCGCCACGACCCGATCTCCCTCGGCCACGATCTTTTCGGCATCGTCTTCGGGGTGTTGGCTGCGATCTACATAGCGCGTACGCCAGTCCGTATCAACGCAGAGCGCGATATCGCCTTCGTGCTCCAGCGCGCGACGCACGACCGCAGGACGGTAGAGAATATCGGAATAGGAACAGACAAAACCATTGGCCATATACTCCTCGGCGCAAAAGAGCGAGGCCAAGATATTGTTGTGCTGCCAGTCGGCGTTATGGCAATAAATCAGATGCGGGTAGTCGGCCTGGATCCGCTCGATGCAATAGCCGCCGACAAAGACCGGCGTCTCTAACCCGGCCGCGGCCAGCGCCTCGAGTATCCAGTCGAGAATCCGCCGCCCGCCGATGGGTACATAACACTTGGGCTGCCCGTCGGTCAGGGCGTTGAGCCGGCTGCCGCGACCGGCACCGATGATGATGGGGCGCACTAGCTCTCCTTTCGTTTTCCGGTACGCACAAAACGGCCTGCTGATTTCCAGCAGACCGCTACGCATTCTTACTTACAGCACTAGGCGAATAACGCCGCAACCGCTACCTCCCATCCCGGCACCACCTCCCCACCCTCCAACACATCGCCTTCTCGCAATACATCCACACCACCCGCAGTCCGATGCACCGCCACCGTCCGCTGCTGCGGCTCGACGACAACCACCATCTGTGTCCCTGCTGCCAGCCAATCGGCTACCTTTTCCGCAACCTCCCCGTAGCGGTCCCCCGGCGAGACCACCTCCACCACCAAATCGGGAGCTCCCGGCCAATAGCCCGCCACCACGCCGACCGCATCCAGCCGCGCTTGGCACACAAAAGCCGCATCCGGTGCCCTCACCGTATCCGGATCCGACGTCAGCCGGAACCCCGTTTCCGCCGCATAGACCGCTCCCAAACCATGAGCTTCCACGTGTTGAGCCAAGCGCCAAGCAACGCTCATCGCAATCTTTCCGTGTTCATTCCCCGCAGGCGTCATCTTGCGCACCTCC
The DNA here is from genome assembly GCA_009845645.1 of Gemmatimonadota bacterium. Classification (GTDB taxonomy): domain Bacteria; phylum Latescibacterota; class UBA2968; order UBA8231; family UBA8231. The sequence continues at coordinate 3,161 of VXZF01000591.1, forward strand.
CCGCGCACCAGTTCGTAGCGAAACCCGTCGTCCGGCAGTAGCTCCAAGTCCGCCGCTGTGGCAATATGTTCGACAATTGTCATGGGCTATCGTCCTCGCCCCTACGGCTTCAGATGCGAAATACTATTACGGAATATACCTGCCGCCTTTTGCTGCCACAACCTCAAGTGGAGAGCATTGCCTTAGCACCTTATATTGAACTCTTACGTATAGAAAGGATGAATATGTCCGAAAAACTGCCCCTCGCCATCGTCGGCTGCGGCGGCATGGGCCACCGCCATCTCTACGGTCTCGCCGAGTTGCAAAGCGCCGGCCTGTCGCCCTTTGAATTGGTGGGTGCCTGCGACCCCAATCTCGACAACGCCCACTCGCTCGCCGACCAAGCCGAGGAGCGGCTGGGCACGCGCCCTCAACCTGTCAAAGATCTCGCCGAACTAGCTTCCGCCGCCCCGATCCAAGCCGTCGATATCACCACCCTACCGGCCCATCACCATACCGTGGCCATCGAGGCCATGGAACGCGGCTGGCACGCGCTGTGCGAAAAACCCATGGGGCTTACGGCCCGCGCCTGCAAACAGATGATCGCCAAGGCCCAAGAGACCGGGTGCGTCCTCTCAGTGGCTGAAAACTACCGCCGCGACCCAGTAAACCGCCTCGCCAAGGCCCTACTCGACGCCGGCGTCATTGGGCGTCCCCGCCTGATGCAGCAAATTGCCATAGGCGGCGGCGACGGCATGCTCATTTCAGTGTGGCGGCACCAGAAAAACGCCAGCGGCGTCCTCCTCGACGTGGGCGTTCACTTTGCCGACATCATGGAGTACTTCCTCGGCGAAGCCGATACGGCCTACGCGCAGACGCGCCTGCACGAGCCAATCCGCAAAAACCCCGTAGCCGGCCGCACAGACGCCAGCAGCGGCTCGCCGGGAGGCGTCTATGAACGCTGGCAAAAAGACATGCCAGCCGAGTTTGAAGCCACCGCAGACGACGCAGCCTACGCCACCATCCTCTTCAAAAGCGGCGCAGTCGCCCAGTACATCGAAGACCACGCAGCCCACGGCCAAAACCAGCGGCAGCGCTCCATCCACGGCAGCCTCGGCTCGCTGGACCTGCCCGGCGACCGCTCGGGCAACCGCCTCACACTCCACCGCAACGGCGCAGACCCCATCGACGACCAAGCGCTCCTCGACCTCGTGCCCGATCACCGCCTCGACGAAGTCACGGCTGCGCTCTTTGGCGGCGACCGGCTTTTCGAGTACCACTGTCCCTTTCCTGAAACCGACCGCAAGCTAATCGCCGTCGAATACCACGAACTCGGCACCTGCATTCAGCAGGGGCAACAGCCCGAAGTCGATGCCCAACAAGGCGCGCGCTCCGTGGGCCTTTCCTACAGTCTGATGGAGTCGCAAGTCGCCGGCCGCGTGCTCTCCGTCGATGCGGTCTGCGACGACCAGATCAACGCCTACCAAGCCGAGATCAACGAGCATCTGGGGCTCTAAACGATGGCCGCTATCCTCTGCCCTCGCTGCCACAAGATCGTCAGTGCCGAAGCCGAAACCTGTCCCCATTGCGGCCAGCGCAAACCCGGGCTGTGGGGCGCGACGGCCACTATGCGCAAGCTCGGCCTACAGCTAAATTTTCCGCACTTAATCACCGTGTTCTGCGGCGTGCTCTACCTGCTCGCGTTGGCTCTGGATCCATCGGCGATTTTCCAGACGCAGGGCCTGATGCAGATTCTC
>VXZF01000178.1 GCA_009845645.1 Gemmatimonadota bacterium
TCAGGACGCAATCGGCCATGTGCCGCAGCATGACGATCATCTCGCTGGCGTGACCTCGCTCCGATGAAAACTCGGCAGTGACCTTGCGCGAGGGCAGGTCGCCAGTCGGATCGAGGCTCTTTGCGCCGTTGAGAATGGTGCCACGGGTCCCGTAAACGGCCAGACTGTTCATCGGGATCTCATGCGGGTGTACAATGCCGAGAAAGTTCGCAATGCGCCCAATCTTGCCGGATGTAAACTTCACGTTGATGACGAAGTTGTCCTCTTGGGGATAGTCCGGCGCGACGCCGCTGCGCAACCCGTAACAGTGGACTTCGTCGATGTCGCCCATGAACCAGCGCAGAAGGTCGATTGGGTGGCAGGCCCCGCCCAGGATCAGGTCTTGCGGCATCTCGACTCGCCAAGGGGAGTAGTCATAGACCGGGCGGAGATCGTGAACGTAGTGGGACTCGGCCATGAAGAGTTCGCCGATCTCGCCGGCGTCGCAGGCGCGCTTCGCTTCGATGAAGTCATACCTCCCGCGCAGACTCTGCGTGACGAGCAGCACCTTGCCCGACCGGTCAACAGCTTCCACAACCTGCTCGACCTCTTCCATCGTGTACACCATCGACTTGGTGACCATCACGTGCTTGCCCGCGTCGAGCGCGGTCAGGATCTGTTGCGCGTGGAGCGGTCCAGGAGTGTAGATGCCGATGATGTCGAGGTCGCTGCGCGCGACCAGTTCGTCGAAATCAGATGTCAGAGCGTCGATCCCGAATTCGCAGCCGAGCGCTTCGAGCTTGTCCTGCCGCGCATCGCACAAAGCGGTGACGCGAACCGGTAAGCTGCTGTTTTCCGGCTGATTGGCACCAAGCAGCGTTCTGCCGTGGCCAAGCCCGGCGACGCCGATGCTGAGTTGGCTCATTTTCGTTTTTCTCCCGGTTAATTTTGCTAGTCGTGTGAGCGCGGGTTGCAATCAGATCACGCGGCCGTCCAACTGGCAATGAAGTCTTCCGTACCGTAGTCCGCGGGCATCTCGTTAAAGTAGTGCTTCATTGGAACGGCCTGAAAGCCCGGCACAAAGTGTTCCTCGTCCGCTTGCAGCAGATCCTCGAGCGGACTGAAGCGATCCCACAGCAAGCGCGCCTCATCCGGGGAGAATCGATCGGCGAACTTCGGCCCCCAGTTGAGCGTAATGGGGTGTTTCCCCAGAACGCGACGTTGGAGATCCTCGGCGATTCCCTGAAGCGGAGGATCCTTGTGCAGTCGAATCGCCAGTGCGGACTTGCAGAGGAAGACAGTTGACAGAATTCTGCCTTTCTCGCTCCGCTCCGGATGGAGGCTGTCTAAAGCACTCAGATACGCGGCTCCATCTCCTGCGAGAACAGCCTGCAGCGCCGATTCCGTATGCTGCTTCATCTGCTCGCTGCGGTCGTTCCAGCGCGTGAACGCCGTCTGTGCGTCTGCGGAGATGTGTTCAGCAAACGAAAGGTCGTCTATCGAAGTAAAGGTCGAGAAGCCACCGTGAACGGTTCGCCGCATCTTGGGGCTGTAATTGCTGCCCCAGTGGAGAATCGGGAGGATATAGACGACGCCGTCACCGGCTTCAAGATGAGTCTGCACGCCAGTGGGCAGCGGGCGGGGAGGGTCTGCCAACATTACCTCGTTCTCTTCGGGCGTGTTCAGCCGCAGATGGCTGCCCGGCACCACCCACAGGACGCTGTCGTCGTAGAGCGGGATGTTCCACTGGACGTAGCGCGGGCCTCCTTCGAGGATGTCGTCGATATAGCCCTGAAGCGGCGCAGTATCGATGGGATGGAGATCGCGGTGCCATTTTGCCGGGCCGTGATCCCGGACGGGATTGCACATCATCATCATCTCTGTGACGGCCCCGTCCGCTATGCCGAGGAGCTCTGTGCTAACTCCGTGGATGTTCTCCTCGAGCCACACCTCGACCGCCGGCGCGGTCTTCGGGTCGATCTGATTGACGAGCGGCGCCCTTGACAGTTGCAGGCGAGGCTGCGCCCCGGTCTCCCAAACGCCCCCAGGCGGATCGCCTGCCGCGCGCTCGGCCTTCCAGGTCTCGCGCTGGCGGTTGACGAGCGTCTCGTACGCTTGCCGGACGCGTTCGAGTTTGTCGCGCGGCACGGCTTCCTTCACGATGAGGTAGCCGGTTTCCAGAAATTCGTCGCGGTTGAGTTTCATGTTGGACTCCAATCAGGGTAAAGGAACGTTAGCCTAAGTGGACCTGTTACACGCTGCTTATTGAGCGAGTGAGCCATCGGATACGAACTGATATTCTAGTAAAACTGATATAGATGCTCAATTGAGTAAAATGGCCGCGAGGCGAGCCCGGCCCCGTGTTGAGTTGAATAAGCACTGAAACCCACTACATTTGGAGTACTGCTGAGGGGAGTGTTACTTCGGGCTGAGGAATCAATACGAGAACAAACAATGGCAATGAAAACACGCATACTAGGTAAGACAGGTCTCAACGTCAGTGAACTCGGACTCGGCTCTGGTTTTATGGCAGGTCAAGGGCAGGATGGTGTGAATCGTTGTGTGGATTATGCGATTGACCACGATGTGAACTATTTCGACACAGCAGCAAACTACGGGGACGGCAGGGATGAAACGATGCTGGGAGCCGCCTTGAAAGGAAAACGAGACAAGGTCATCCTTGCTACCAAAGTGGGATTTACAAACCGTGAGCGCTACCGCTTAGAGGGTCATCGCAGCGCCGACCAACTCATGGAGCAATTCGAGAATTCCCTCAAGCGACTTCAGACCGATTACGTGGACATCATTCAGATTCACGAAGCGGACTACATGAAATGGTGGACTGACGATATCCCCGAAAATGAAGATGCGGGGGATTGGAGTGCACTCATTGAGGATGACACAGACTACGACTTCTCCAATGCGCCGGCGGTCAAATTCCTCGTAGATGCGAAGCGTAGCGGCAAGGCCCGTTTTATCGGATTGACGGCCAAGAATGCACGCGTGTTGGCGCGAATCCTGAAAGTGATCAAGGTTGATTCTGTCATGACAGCTCATCAGTTCAACCCGGTTTTCAGAAACGCTGTTGAATTCCTGTTCCCGACTGCTCAAGACCTACAGGTAGGCGTTGTGATCGGTGCACCATTGATGAAAGGTTGGCTTGCCGTTCCCCAAAACGCATGGCGGGAGAGTCCTCCCGATTGGATGGACGAGATTTTCAAGGCGTCCTATTTCAGGTTCCTTGATATTCATGCGGACGCTGATATTCCCATGGCAGAACTCTGTATCCGCTGGATGCTTTCCGAGCAAAAGCAACAGTCCATCGTTGTTGGTTTCAGTAATCTCCAAGAAGTCGAATTCAATATGTCTGCTGCGCTTCGTGGAGTACTCCCGGACGATCTCAACGCTGCGATAGAGGAGGTTGGGATTGTTCACCCTCTCATCTATCAAGGGCGGACGCGGATCTGAAGTCTCCAACTGTCACGAAGGGGCTGGGGTTGTAACCGCCAATCATCGCTTCAGCCTCCCCGCAGGGCCGACGTATTGATTGACCCCTTGTGGAACGTGCATCATATTCGTTTGAGAAGTTAATCGTACTCGTGCGTCCAATACGCCGAGGGCGCAATGACAGATCAAACAGGAACCCAACCCATGCCCCAACTAACCCCTTCCCAACTCGACCACTATCGCGAACACGGCTTCGTCCTCGTCGAAGACCTCCTCGACCCCACCGCCGACATCGATCCCGTCTTGGCCGAATACGACGAAGTCCTCGACGAGCTCGCCGACGAGCTTTTCGCCGCAGGGCAGATTGCCTCCACATACGCCGACCTCGGCTTTGACGAGCGCCTCTGCCAAATCTACAACGAAACCGGCCAAGTTTACGCCCAGCACTTTGACATCTCGCTGCCCCAAGGCGGCATCGGCCCGGACTCGCCCATCGCCGTCGGCCCTGCTGCCTTCGCCATGCTGCGCAACGAAAAGCTCCTCGACATCATCGAAAACCTCATCGGCCCGGAAATCTACTCCAACCCCGTCCAGCACATCCGCATCAAACCGCCCGAGCAGTACTTGCCCGGTGTCCCCAAGGACCACCACGGTCGCATCGCTGGCTTCGCCGTCGGTGCCACGCCCTGGCATCAGGACAACGGCGTGGTTCTGCCCGAGGCCGACGAGACCGATATGCTCACCGTGTGGGTGCCGCTGACCAACGCTTTTCGCGAGCACGGCTGCATCGAAGTCGTCGCCGGCAGCCACCGCGACGGGCTGTTGCACCACTGCCAGCTCAAGGGCGTCGGCCACTTTATCCGCGATCAAGACCTAGCCCTCGACCGCGTCGTCACCGCCGAACTGAAGCGCGGCGATGTGCTCTTCATGCACCGGCGGACTTGCCATTCGTCGCTGCCCAACGTCAGCGAGCAGGTGCGAATCAGCTTCGACCTCCGCTACAGCCCCACCGGCCAGCCCACCGGCCGACCGCTCTTCCCCGGCTTCGTCGCTCGCAGCCGCAAAGATCCCCAAAGTGAACTGCGCGCCCCAGAGGCTTGGGCGCAATCTTGGTACGACGCGCGAGAAAAACTGTCCGACAAGAACTTGCCCTCTTTCAATCGCTGGCCATCCGAAGACCCCACCTGCGCCTGAATGCTATGGTCGAACTGGAATTGAGCACGGCCGAACACAGCGCGCGCAAACTAAAACCAGAGCACCTGCAACAGGCCGTCGCCGCCCTGCACGACGATGGCTTTGTCGTCCTCCACCGCGCCATTGATCTCGCGCATATCGAAATGCTGCGCGAGCGCATGCTCGCCGACGTCGAAGAAATCCTCGCCCTCAACGACGTCCCTTATCAGTTCAACAACGGCCACCTGCAACAGGACCCGCCGCCCTTTCCGCCGTACC
>VXZF01000678.1 GCA_009845645.1 Gemmatimonadota bacterium
GCGCGGCGTCAACGCCAAGGTCATTCGCCCAGGCGCAATACGGGTTGGAGACGTCATTAAGAAGCTGTGAGCCCAGCCTAGCCCCTACCGACTCTGGCCGAGGACCGGTCGCTTGGTTCTAAAACCCGCCGCCCTGTGGACCGTCTCCACCCCCTCGCGGCCCACCGCGCTGGCGCTGCTGCTGGCGTTGCGCCTGTTGTAGATGCGTCTTTAGAGCCTCGATCTGCTCGGCGTCTAACGCCGTGGCGAGCGCGGCCATGATCTTCTCTCGCATCTTGCTCTGCTGCTCGCGCATTTTCTCGCGCAGAGCCCGAAAATCGGTCTCGCCGCCGCGGGCACCGCTGAACATTTCCGCCATCATCTGCTGTTGCTCGACGAATAGCGGCTTAAGCGCCTGCCGCAGCGCGACTAGCTGCTTGTCGGTCACGTTGAACTTCTCGTCAAAGGCCAGTAGGGCAAAAGTCTGCTCCGGGGTCATGCCGCCACCCGTGCCGCCACGTCTGCCTCCTGGCTGGGCTTCGAGCGCCACGGCGCTTGACAAACAAACAGCGACGATCCATAAGGCCATCTTGCGAATGCGCATCTCGATTCTCCTTGTATAAGTTTTGCGGGACACTACGGCTAATTAGACACGCTATCGCCGCGATTCATTCCCTCGCTTTGGCAGCAGTTGATTCGACCGACGAGGTCGGGCAACTTTCGATCTAGTACGTCCACTGTCGCGGCAGTGGTCGCTCGCGCTCTAGCAGCCGTTCTAGCAGCCGCTTGCGCACCCCTTGCAACTGGTCGGCGTATTCGCTTTCGCCCGCCACATCCTCGTAGGCCAGCGGATCGCGCTCCAAGTCGAAGAGTGCCTCCGCTCCGCTGGCATCCACCACGTAGCGCAACCCCTCCACGCGCAGCGTTTTCCAGTGTTGCTCAGGTTGAGTCATTTCTGTGATGGCGCAGCCGCGACCGTCGCCTTCCTCGCCGCGCAAGCCGGCCAGCAGGGAGCTGCCTTGCAATGCCGCTGGCCGCTGAATTGCGGCCGCTTCCAGCAGCGTCGGCACCACGTCTAACGCCTCGACGATGCGAGGGCAATGTCCACCGGCCCTTGCTCCGGCAGGCCAGCGCATCAGCAGGGGGACGCGCGAGGCCGCGTCGTGCCCGGGGTAGCCCTTGCCGTAGCGCAGATGTTCGCCGAGCCATTCGCCGTGGTCGGACGTGAAAACGACGATGGTGTTATCCGCAATGCCGAGCCCGTCGAGCCGGTCGAGGATGCGACCGACGTGGTGATCGACCTCGGAGACCATCGCGTAATAGCCGTGGCGCGCGGAGCGCAACTCGTCGTCGGAAAAGTGCTGTGGGCCTCGGCGGGCGTCGAGAGCCGGAGGGAAGGGAGGCAACGTCAGCTCGGCTGGATCGTAGAGATCGAGAAACTCTTGGGGAGCCACCCACGGATCGTGCGGCGAATAGAAGCCAGCGACGCAGAGAAAGGGGCCGTCTTTGTGGCGCGTCATAAACTCCATGGTCTGCTCGGCGACAAACGCCGTGTGGGTCAACTCGCTGCGGCAGCGGCTGGCCAAGGCGCGCTTGACAAAGCGCTCTTCTGGATGCGCGATCCCGTCGCGGACATTCATAATTCGCTTCCACTCGATTGAACTGGGAGCCTCGCCGAGGCTGACGAGGTCGAGTTGCTCAGGAGCCTGCGCCGCCACCCAAGCGCGGTAAGCGTCGTGATAAGAGCCCGGCTCGTCCGAGATTTCCAAGTGGTTGAATCCGTAGTCGGGATGGGGCTCGCGGTGGTCGCGGTTGGCGTGCGGCAAAAAGTGCAGCTTGCCAATCTGGCCGCTGCAATAGCCGTAGTTGCGCAGCAGGCGCGGCAAGGTCGGCACATCCTCGGGCACGGGCACGCCCATGTGCGAGAGCCCCAACGTGGACGGATACTGCCCGGTGAGAAAGCTCACGCGGCTGGGCATGCAGACCGGATTCTGCACAAAACAGTGGTCGAAATTTACCCCGTCAGTAGCGAGCCGGTCCAAGTGCGGCGTGCGGATTTCGGAGTTGCCGTTGGCACCGAGGGCGTCCCACCGCTGCTGGTCGGTGTAGAGGATGAGGATATTTGGTCGCTGCATAGTTGGCATGAATTCCTTGGAGATGCTGTGCGGATAAAACCAGAACGCCGGCTACTTCCCGGGCCGCGTCGGCTTCTTTCGCCGGCCTCTAAACAGAAAGCGCTGCGGAAAATCTGGGCCGATAATCGGACTCAGCGGGAACCAAAGCACCGCGTGGACGACCTTGATTATTTTGTACAAGACGTTTTTCATGGCTTTTCTTTCTCGGCAAAGAGTTGCTCAGCTACCGCGGCCATCAGCTCTGGGCCGTCGCTCTGGCGGAAGAGGAACCGCACCTTGCCTTGCTGATCGATCAGGTAGGTATAGGTCGAGTGATCGACTAAGTAGGAGGCCTGCTCCTCTCCGAGGGAGTAATGAGCGCCATACTGGCGCACCACTTGGTCGATTTCCTCCTTATCGCCGCGCAGGCCAATCGCATCAATGGCGAAGTAGGAGAGGTATTCCGCCAGCTTCTCCTGCGTATCGCGCTTGGGGTCCACGGTGACGAAGAGGGTCGTCAACTCCTGCTGGCGCTCGTCTAAGAGCTGATAGACGCGGCCCATCTTCGACAGGGTCACCGGGCAGATGTCGGGGCAATAGGTGTACCCGAAGAAGAGCATGGCGGCTTGGCCGCGCAAACTTTGCAACTCAAAGGACGCGCCGTGCTGATCCACAAGCGCGAAGTCGCCGCCAATGCCGCCAAAATCCTGCAAGGAGGGGACCTCCACAGGGGCGGAGGTTTCGGCACCTGAGGCCTTTTGGGCCTCAGGCTGGGCGCTGCATGCTACGAGCAGCGCAAACACTGCGCAAAAAATCAGCGCGTCACTCGCTCTCATAAAGACCTTTCTTTTGCACCGGCATCTGTACGCGCCTTTCCGTTCCATCGCCAAAGCGCAGCACCAGTTCTACCTCATCGCCGTCCCGCAGCGGCTGGCGCAGTTCCATCAGCATCAAATGGGTACCACCCGGCTTCAGCGCAACCTCTGCGCCTGCTGGAACCTGTAGCTCTTCGACTCGGCGCATCGTCATCCGGTCGTCTTTGTATTCCATTACGTGTATCTCGGTTTGCGCGGCGGCTTCGGTTGCCACGGCGACCAATGCGACGGGTTCGCCGCCTCGGTTCTCAATGACTAGGTAACCAGCGGCCGGGCTGCGCGGCGGCGGCTCGCGGATCCAAGCGTCGCGCACGACAATGGGGTCGCCAGTATGCTCTTTTGCACATCCAAATACCGCGACCAACAGAAACGCAACGACCATTTTCACCGGATGTTTTCCTTTACACACGGCCAGCGGCCCTCAGACCTTGACACCAATAGCGCCAACCATGGGCGGCGATGAAATGCTAGCTCGCGGATCGCGGGCGTTTGCCTGCCATTCTTCCCAGTGTGCCGCGCACTCTTCCTCGCGCAATATGCCGCGCACCACAAGTTCGGGCAGATACATGCGCAGGAACTGCTCTATCCAGCGCCAGATGCGGTTGCCGGGACGGGCAATACCACCGATGGGGACGATCTCCACGGCCTCCAAACCACACCGCGCCATTAGCTCCGGCAGCTTCCCGCCGATATCCAACCTCTCTTCAAAACTCTCATGGACCGCTTGCAACACGCGCCGCAAGTCAGGGTACTCAATCCGGGCGACAAACGCCCCATAAGCGCAGTAATCCACAACCACTAAGCGACCGCCCGTTTTCAGTACCCGCGCCACCCGCTCTATCACCCCTTGCGGCTCCTCTATGAAGCAAAGCAACCAGCGAGCAAACGCAGCGTCCATAGAAGCGGCTGGCAGGTCGAGGGTGCGGACATCCGCTACGGCGACCTCGACTTGCTGCAAGCCGGCTGACGCGGCGCGGTGCCGGAGAAAATCCGCGAACTTCGGCGACCCATCAACCGCCAAAACGCGCCCCTCTGCTCCCACGCGCTCGGCCAGTTCTATACTGGTAAAGCCCGGTCCACAGCCTAGGTCGAGAATCACCTGCCCGGCACTGAAATCGGCACGCTCCCACAAGTCTGCGGTCTCGGGGTACCACGTGTCGTGCTGTGCTTGCAGGCGGCGCAGTTCCTCGTCGTCGGTCCCCAACATGTAATCGCGTTCGGCAGCGGTGTTCACGGGTGCTTACTCCGGCGGCAGGATCAAATACTCGCCCTCGCGGATCCCATAGCTGTCACCGAGTTCCGGGTACGCGACCCCCGCCCGGCCATTCCAATCCCAGACCACTTCGCCATCCTTGACCGTGAGCTCGCAAAACAGCCGCTGTTGGCCGTCCAACCGGCCGTCGAACGAATCGGCGTAGCCAAAATTCCCCTCCATCAGCTTCAAGACCGCCACATCGGCCACGGCACCCACCGACAGGTGGCCCAACTCGGGGTGGCCGATCTCCCGCGCCGGGTTGATAGTTGAGGCGCGGATGACCTCGCCGAGCGGCATGCCCATCACCAGAAACTTCGACATAGTCGTCGCCATGTCGAGCATACCCATGTTCATGCAGAGGACGTGCAGGTCGGTCGAAATCGAGTCTGGATAGAAGCCTTGGGCGATGGCTGGGACCGCATTGCGGAAACAAAAACTGCCGCCGCCGTGCCCCACGTCCAAGATGACGCCCCTTGCCCGCGCCTCGTGCAGGTAGGGCAGCACCTTGCCCTCCGCGTCAAACCACGGCGTCGGCCCGCGGAAGATGTGGGTGCTTATGTCGCCCGGGCGCAGTCTTTCGCCTAAGAGCTGGTAGTAGGGCCGCTCCTTTCTGAAGTAGCCAAAGTCGATCATCACCC
>VXZF01000066.1:0-1065 GCA_009845645.1 Gemmatimonadota bacterium
ACGGATGCAGCGGCTCTTCGAGCAGACTTTGCACCGGCCCAAGCTCGGCCAGCCGCCCAGCGTACATCACGCCGATGCGATCTACGCACTGCGCCATCAGCCCCATGTCGTGGCCCACCAAAATCACCGCGGCGTCGAGTTCCTGCTGCACGCGGAACAAAGTGTCCATCACCCGCTTCTGCACGACCACGTCTAGGGCACTAGTTGGCTCGTCGGCGATAATCACCTGGGGACGCAAAGCCACAGCAATAGCCATGCCCACGCGCTGCTTCATGCCGCCGCTGAGTTCGTGGGGGTACATGCGCGCCGTCGCTGGGTCCAATTCGACCAACGCCAGCAGACTTCTCACTCGCTCCTGCAGAGATTCGCGGTCCGACCGTTCTTCGTGTGCTTCAATCGTATCGGCGATCTGCGCGCCCACCCGCATCACCGGATTGAGCGAGTTCATCACGCCTTGGGGAATCAAAGAGATTCGCGAAAAGCGCACGCCCCTCATCTCCTCCTCGGACAACGACAACAACTTCAGTTTGTCGAGCTCGACTCGCCCCCCTTCAATCCGTCCGGGCGGCCGGATTAGCTGCATCAGAGCCATGGCCGTCGTCGATTTACCTGAGCCAGACTCCCCCACCAAGCCTAGCCGCTCCCCCGACCGCAACTCAAAGCCAACGCCCTCCACGGCGCGCACCGGTCCCCTCGGAGTGTGGTAGTGAACGCGCAGGTCCTGCACCCGCAGCACGACGCGGCTCACGACGAGACCTTCCATATGCGCGGATTGGCGATGCGATCCAACCCCATGGAAACGAGGAACAAGCCGAGAAAAATCAGCACGATCATCACAATCGGCGGAGCCCACCACCACCACATCCCCCGCAGCAGCGAAGTGTAGTACAAAGCCCAGTAAATAGTCATCCCAAGCGTAGGCTCGTTCTGCGGCCCCAAACCCAGCGCCTCTAAACCAATCGAAGCCAGCACCGCAGCCCCCACGGCACTGACAAAGCTAGCCGCCAGATAGGGTAGCAGATTCGGCAGCAACTCGCGGGCGATGATCTCCAAGTCCCTCATGCC
>VXZF01000066.1:1165-4860 GCA_009845645.1 Gemmatimonadota bacterium
AGGTGCTCCAGCGACGGCGACAGATTGGGTTCCGCCGAGCCAACGCGGGCCAGATCCGTATCGACGAACAGGGTTCCCACAGGACCGAAGGCGAGCACGACAAAGACGACAATTAAACCAGCCGTAAGCTGAGGATGGCGGCGCGTCGCCGAGGAGATCGAAGAGAGCGTCATCGGCGGTAGGCAATGCGCGGATCGAGGAGCGGATAAACCAAGTCGAGAATCAACGTCACCACAGCGATGGCCAAGATAACCATGAGCACGACGCCGTAGATGACGAAGTAGTCAAAAGTCTGCACGGCGCGGTACAGCACCGTGCCCACACCCGGGTACGCAAACACCACCTCCACCAGCACGGCCCCAGACACCACGTAGCCCATAGCCAGCGCCAAAGCCGTAGTCTGCGGCAACAGCGCGTTGCGCAAGGCATAGCGGAAGAAAATCTCGCGGCTCTTCAGCCCTCGCGCCTCGGCGTAGTTGACGTAATCCTCGCCCTGGACGGTGACCATCATGCCGCGCATCGACAAAGCCCAAAACCCCACCGACGACAGCACAATCGACAGAGCGGGGACGATGGAGTGATAGATCACGTCTATAACAAAAGCCAACGTCGGCCCCGGCAACGTTCCCAAGGTAAAACCGCCACCGAGTGGAAAGGCGCGCAAGGTGAAACCTAGAAGAAAGACGAGAACTAGTCCGAGCAAGTAATAGGGAATCGCCGACAGCGCCAAGAAAGGCGCGGCAAAGTAGTGCAGGGCACCGGGTGATCGCGGCCAAGCTAGCAGCGCGCCGAGCACCGTACCGAGGGCAAAGGCGATCAGCGTCGCCGTCGTCAGCAGCCCGAGCGTCCACGGTAGGGCGCGCATGATGATGTCGGAAGCGCGGCTCGGAAAGTTGGCAATGGAGACCCCAAAGTCGAGTCGCGCCACATCGCCTAAGTAGCGGAGATACTGCTTCCACAGAGGCTGGTCGAGACCAAAGCGGGCCTCGTACGTGGCCACCACGGCCTCCATGTCGGTCTTGCCCGCGCCGCCAAAGGAAACCGCCTGCAACAGACGCTCACGGATGGGATTCACCGGGGCCATCCGAGGCATTAGGAAGTTAATGGTGGCCCCTGCCCACACGATCAGCAGGAACACCCCGAAGCGGCGGAAGACGTAGTTAAGCGACAAGTCAGCTCACTCCGCGTCGAAGAAACCGAGATCCTCGCGCGCCGCGCTGCGCGCCACTTCCTCGTCGAGTGTGACTCCGAGCCCCGGAGTCTGCGGCAAGGGGATCCGCCCGTTGACGATCAGGTCGCGCTCCACCGTGAGGCTGTTCCACAACTCGTTGTCGAGATGGTGGAACTCCAACACCTGAAAGTTGGGCGAAGCAGCGCACGTGTGGCACATGGCCACAGTGCCGATCGGGCTACAAATGTTGTGCGGCGAAATCGGGATGTAATAGATGTCAGCCAGATCGGCGATGCGCCGTCCCTCGGACAGACCGCCGGCCTTGGCCAGATCGGGAGAGATAATGTCCGTCGCCTGTGTCTCGACCAACTCGCGGAACCCGTGCCGCGTGTACAGGTTTTCGCCGGTGCAGATCGGCGTGCGCGTCGCGTTCTTCACTTCCTTGAGCGCGGCGACGTTTTCAGCCGGAATCGGATCTTCCAACCACATCAAATTCAGTGCTTCCAAGGCGTAGGCAACCTTGAGGATGTCGTGCGGAGCGTACGCCCAATGGGCGTCGATGAGCAAATCTGTATTGGGATGCAGCGCCTCGCGGAGTGCCGTGACCACTTCTATGTGGAAGGCGATGTCGCTGTTGCTCATGGTGCGATTGTAATGGTCGCGCCGGTCGGGACGCGGATCGATGTCGAACTTGATGGCGTCAAAGCCGCGCGCTTCCACTTCCCTCGCCTTGGCCACCCAAGATTCGGGATTGTCGTCCTCGTCGCCGGCGTGGCAGTCGTTGTACACGCGAATCGAGTCGCGGTACGCGCCGCCCAGCAACTGCCAGATCGGCACGCCAATCGCCTGCCCAGTAATATCCCACAGCGCCATCTCAATACCGCTGATCGCGCTCATCACCGCGCCTTGGTAGTACCCCGACGCCGACATCGAGCTTTTCATGTCGCGGAAGAGCTTGTCCACGTTGCGCGGGTCTTGGCCGATGAGGGCGCGTTGGGTGAGGCGCTCGTCCACGGCGATGTGGTGGACGCCGGCCCCGTGATAGGCCTCGCCAATGCCGGTGATCCCCTCGTCGGTGCGCACCTTCACCAGCACCCACGGCATGGGTTGCAACAGCACGGCACCCACGTCAACAATTTTCATCGTTACCCTCGCGTATATACGTGTATCTGTCCGTATCCCCAATCAGCGAGAGGCATTTATACAGCCATTGAGTAAGGACAGATGCCTTATTAGATTGAACATGGTTCCAAAAACGCCGCCAATGTATCGCCTCCCCCACCCCTCGTCAAGCTCTCCGGGAGAACTGACGCCGCTCGCGATGCTTTGACGTTTTAACGCTATGAGGTTATTACCTTTATGACTAATGCGACCAAACGAATCACCATCGACTTTGATCCTGCGATTCACCGTGCCCTTCAGCGACAGGCCGCCGAAGCGAATCGGTCTATTTCCGCCTTAGTCAATGATGCAGTGAGGCGCTCCCTAACCGAGGATGTCGAGGATTTGAGTGCCTTCGACGAGCGGGACGCCGAACCCAATTTGCCGTTTGAGGATGTCGTCAAAGATCTCAATTGAGGACGATGCCCTAGTCGTCTATGTCGTGAAGGTTGGTCATCGCAGTACTATCTATAGATAGCGAGAGCCAATCTCTTTTTTTTCATCTTTAACTTACCCCCGTCAAGCTCTCCAGGAGAACCGCCATGATCAGACTCAACCAACAGCAACTCAACTTTTTCGACACCTTCGGCTACCTCGCGCTGCCGGGCTTGATGGCCGACTGTATCGACGAAATCATCGACGCCTTCGAGCAAGTCTGGGCCGAGCGCGGCGGGGGCCACTACGGCCAACCGCACGACGGCGAACGGCGCTCCTGCATCGTGCCCTTCATCGATCAACACGAGCGCCTCTGCGCGCTGCTCGACGATCCGCGCATCGAGGGGTTGCTCGCCAGCCTGCTCGGCGACGACTTCAACTACAGCGGTTCCGACGGCAACTACTACGCCGGCGACACCCGGTGGCACTCCGACGGCTACCAGAAGGAAATCCGCCACGTCAAGATCGCCTTCTACCTCGACCACCTGACCCGCGACACCGGCTGCCTGCGCGTGATCCCGGGCAGCCACCGCCGCGGCGACCAGTACGCCGAGACGCTTGAAGCGAACGTCAAGCAATCGCAGGAGCAATGGGGCATCTCCGGCGACCAAGTCCCAGCCGTCGCGCTCGAAATCGTCCCCGGAGACGTCGTCGTCTTCCAGCACAACCTCAAACACGCGGCCTTCGGCGGCAGTGGCCGTCGCCGCATGTTCACCATCAACTGCATGGTGCGCGTGCCCGAGGAGCAGATCGACCTCGTCAAACAGGACATCGCCGGGCTGGCCCGCTTCTGGGCGGAGCGCGCGTACGGCGAGACCATGCTCGCCACGGCGAGCAAACGCCGCATGGTGCATCTCGAACAGCGCATGGCCAACGACGGCCACCTCAAAGAACTAGCGGCGAAGGCGCGGGCCGAGATGCCCGAGCC
>VXZF01000539.1 GCA_009845645.1 Gemmatimonadota bacterium
AAACCTATTATACCCAGCGAGGTCGCAAGGTCTTCGGCGGCGGCGGTATTAGGCCCGATATTAGTGTTGAGTCGGAACCATTTCCTCCCTATGTACAAGAGTTAGAGCGTCGTCGGCTGTTCTTCGACTTTGTCATAGATTATGTATCGACCGACTCGTCTTGGGCCGAGGAACATCCAGACCTGACTGTCTGCGATGAGATGGTTGAGGGTTTTATGGAGTTCGTCCGCACTAAGGATATAGGTCTAGACCAAGGCCAAAAAGGATTAAATCAAATAGCAGACCTTGAGGACTTGGCGGAGAAAATGGATTGGGGTGAGGCTGCACAGGAGTCGATCCAGCAGCTACGAGTAGCGGTGAAGCAGGAGTGGGAGCGGCGGTATAGCAGCGAGTTGGAACCTTATATAAAGAGTGCTTTACGTCGAGAACTAATTTTGCGCTTCAGGGGGAGAAAGGCTCAACTTCTTGAAGGATTGCAGGAGGATGTGCAGCTAGCCAAGGCGATAGAGGTGCTCGCAGACCGAGAACAGTATCTAGGGGTGTTGGCCGCGGAGGAAGCCAAGTGAACGGCGATAAGCAGGGCTTTGAAATCGCCGATACTGATATTATGACTACTAAACGTGAGGACAGATCGTGCAAACAGAAATTTTTATCAACCAAGGCATTCACGAATCCCGTATTGCCATCTTGGAAGATGGGCGTCTAGCTGAGGTCTGGATCGAAAGACCCGAAAACGAGCGGACGGTAGGGGATATATACAAAGGGATTGTAACGGCCGTTTTGCCCGGGTTACAGGCCGCCTTTGTCGAGATAGGCCATGACCGCACCGCGTTTCTCCAAGTGCGCGATATGATGGAAGCAGACAGAGACGAGACCGATGGAGCGCGTAACGGCCGCCGTTCTCGCCATCGCGGTTATCCTGCTATTCAAAACCTGATCAAGAAGGGCGAAGAGGTATTGGTGCAGGTTACCAAAGAGCCCATCGGCACCAAAGGTGCCCGGGTGACAACGCAGCTATCGCTTCCGGGTCGCTTTATGGTGCTGGTTCCGGGCGGCAACTGGGTTGGTGTGTCCCGCAAGATCATCAGTCGAAACGAACGCAAAAGACTGAGAGATCTGGTATTTAAGATCAAACCTGATGGCTACTCGGTAATCGTGCGCACAGAAGGGCAAGGGCAGAGTGATCGCGAGTTCAAACGCGATATGAAGCAGCTAGTGAAAAACCACGAGCGTCTGATCAAGACGAGCAGAAAGGTCGAAGCACCTGCCTTGGTGTACAAGGAGATGGGCATGACCTCCAGCATAATACGCGACCTGTTCACCGACAATGTGGAACGACTAGTCGTCGATAGCAAAGAACTGTACAAGGAGATCACAGCTTATTTGCGCCAAGTTTCACCTAAATTGCGCCAAAGGGTGGAGCTTTACGGGGATCGTCGGCCCATTTTCGATGCCTTCAACATTGAGGAAGATATTGAGAAGGCGACCAATCGCACCGTGTGGTTGCGGCGGGGCGGAGCCTTGGTCATCGACTACGCCGAGGCAGGAACCTTTATCGACGTGAATTCAGCCCGTTATCTCGGCTCCGACGATCAGGAGGAAAACAATCTCAATACCAATCTGAGGGCAGCTCGTGAGATTGCCCGCCAGCTCAAGCTCCGCGACATTGGCGGTATTATCGTCATCGACTTTATCGATATGAACGACGAGCGCAATCGCAAAAAGGTCGTTGACTGCTTGGTTGATGAATTCAAACGGGATCGGGCGAAAGTCTCGATCAGCCCACACATCAGCGAGTTTGGCTTGGTCGAAATGACGCGCCAGCGCGTCCGGCCAAACCTTTTGCACACTCATAGTGAACCTTGTCCCATTTGCAGCGGCACGGGCCGGATTATGGGGCCAGACACCACCCTGACTTGGATTGAACGCTGGCTTCAGCGTTCTTATGCTGCCACCCGCGAAAGGCGCTACGTGTTAAAGGTCCATCCCGAGGTGGCCACCTATATGCTAGAAAACCGCGAAGAACGGCTCAAATCATTGCGCAAGGCGACCAAAGCTCGCCTCCAGATTGAGACTGATTCCACTTTGGGCCCCCAAGACTATCGCTTCTTCTCGACCAAACGCAGCCTGGATGTGACGGCTGAGTTCCGAGTTTGACAGAAAAAATTCTGACCCATATCTTTAAAACCTTCTTGGTTGATTGCGAAGTAGTCTTAGCGTAGGAGTGCAATTCATGTATGCAGTTGTCAATATCGCCGGCCATCAGGTCAAAGTCGATAAGGGTCAGTGTCTGCGCGTACCCCGGCTTCAGGTCGAAGAAGGTAGCACTCAGGAATTTACCGACGTCCTGCTAGTTTCCGGCGACGACGAGACTAGGGTTGGCAGCCCCACGGTCGAAGGAGCCAGTGTTTCGGCGACGGTTGTCGGCCACGGTCGCGGCGACAAGATTGTCGTTTTCAAGAAGAAACGGCGCAAGAAATACCGGCGGCGCACCGGCCACCGCCAGGATTACACCGAGATTCGGGTCGAGGACATCGTTTTCCCGAACTGAAGTGCGAAAGGACTAGATCATGGCTCATAAAAAGGGTGTCGGCAGTTCCAAAAACGGCCGCGATAGCAATGCGCAGCGCCTAGGCGTTAAGCGCTTTGGCGGAGAGAAGGTCAGCGCCGGCACAATTATCGT
This sequence comes from Gemmatimonadota bacterium, assembly GCA_009845645.1. Classification (GTDB taxonomy): domain Bacteria; phylum Latescibacterota; class UBA2968; order UBA8231; family UBA8231. Next base: position 2,684 of record VXZF01000539.1, read on the forward strand.
GCGGCAGCGCGGTACGCGCATTCATCCGGGCGTCAACGTCAAGAAGGGCGGGGATGACACGCTCTTCGCTACGATTGACGGGCAGGTGAAGTTTGAGGCTTTTGGCAGGAAGGGCAAGCGGGTGAGCGTTTACGCCGCCTAAGAACTGCGTTACTAAATCACAACGCGAACTGATCCATAGAATTGGGACAGGCCCACCAGAATGGTTGGGCCTGTTTTTTTGACTCCTCACTCCTCCAGTATCAGGTGCGATTTAGGCTCCCAATCCAAAACAACTCGTGCTTTGGACATGTTCATCTCGCGGTGGTCGGCATCGCCCGATATGAAGAAGGCGTCGCAGCGGCCATGACCTGTGCAAACGTAGTCCAGAGCGGAAAGATAGGCCCTAGCCAAATCTTCCTCATCGGTAAAGTAAAGACTGCCGGGAGGATAATGTGGTGGATTTTTGGCTTGTGCTAGGAATTGCCCCCGGGCGCGCGGACCGGTAATGCGAAGGACCGCCAAGTTCAGGTCAAATTGGCGGGCGAAATAGTGACAAATGCCCTCGGCTAGCCCCTTGGTGAAGCCGTACACACTAGGGCTATCAAGTGGTACTTCCTCTTCGGACGGATAATAGGAGCGGGCGCGGTAGTGGGCGCTCATGGTGGAGGTGTGGACGCCTCTTTTAATACCTAGCCTCCAAGCTGTGTACAGGAGCAAGTGCAATCCCAGGCAGTTGACTGTGTAATTATCGACGATCTGGGTCTCGGTCTGGTGGCTATCGAGGCCGCCTTGGCCGCTCTTCATGGTCAAGTTGATGAAGGCATCCACTCCGTCTAGGGCGCAGGCGAGGGCTTCCGGGTCGGCGATAGAGCCTTCGATGTATTCTACCTCGTGCCGAGGCTTGGCGATGTCCAACACGCGCAGATCGTGATGGCGTCTAAGGTAGGGAGTAGTACAGGTGCCGACGTGACCGGCCCCGCCGACTAACAAAATTTTCACGGGCTACCTCCTCGGGATCTTTAGATGTACCTGAATATTACGGGACTTTCCCAACGATCAACAGCCCTAGTTTGGTACTTGCGCTGGTCGCTTCTTAGATCGCCTTGCTGGTAGGGGAAGGTTTTTATACTCTTTTGCGTTCCTTTCACCGATATAGAATAGATAACGCTCATGAAAATTCACGAATATCAAGCCAAAGAAATTTTGCGCCACTACCAGGTCGCCGTACCGAGCGGTCACGTGGCCACGACAGCGGATCAAGCCGAAGGCATGGCCGCCGAATTGGGTGGAAAGGTCGTGATCAAGGCCCAAATCCATGCCGGAGGTCGAGGCAAGGGCGGAGGCGTCAAACTGGCCGCTAATCCCGAAGAGGCTCGCCAAGCGGCCAGCGAGATTCTCGGCATGCAGCTCGTCACTCACCAGACCGGCCCTGAAGGCCAAAAGGTCAAGCAAGTCCTAGTGGAGCAGGCTTCGGACATAGAACGCGAGTTTTATCTGGGCATCACGCTCGACCGGACCCAGAGCAAGCCAGTGGTCATGGCCAGCCAAGAGGGCGGCGTTGCAATCGAGGAGGTCGCCGCAGCGACCCCAGAGAAAATTCTCAAGGAAACAGTTGATCCTGCAGTGGGGCTACAGGCATTCCAAGCGACTCGCCTAGCCTTTGGTCTTGGCTTTGAGGGCAAGCAGGTGCGCCAAGCAGCCAGTTTTATCCTTAGCCTCTACAAAGCCTATGTCGATGCCGATTGCTCACTGGTTGAGGTCAACCCTTTGGTGGCGACCGCCGATGGGCAGCTTTTGGCGCTGGATGCCAAAATAGACCTAGACGACAACGCACTCTTCCGCCACCCCGACTCAGCGGAAATGCGCGACTTGGATGAAGAGGAAGAGCTAGAGGTCGAAGCCGCCAAATACGATCTGAACTACATCAAGCTCGATGGCAATATCGGCTGTATGGTCAACGGCGCTGGGCTGGCGATGGCCACCATGGACATTATCAAGCTGTCCGGTGCAGAGCCGGCCAATTTTTTGGACGTAGGCGGGGGTGCCAGCGCTGCGACCGTGGAAAATGGCTTCCGCATCTTGCTTTCCGACCCGAATGTAAAGGCCATTCTCATCAACATTTTCGGCGGCATTGTGCGCTGCGACCGCGTGGCCGCCGGCGTGATTGAGGCGCGCAAAAACATCGA
>VXZF01000025.1 GCA_009845645.1 Gemmatimonadota bacterium
TGCGCGGCGGGGTTGGCGTGATCACCCAACTCGACCCGGCCCGCGACATAGAGCTATACGTAGATTACGCCGAATATCAGGGGAATGCGCTGCCAGTACACAGCGCGGAGACGGCGCTTTTTGAAGTGCGCCAAATCGTGCCAGCATACGTCGATTTGGTAAGCCATTGACAGCTAAAGCAGTCAGCTTTGCCCTGATGTCACCCAGCCGCCGCTTGGAAGCAGGGACTGGCATCGAGCAATTCGGCTTGCTTACATAAAGCCGTGGCGCGTAGGTTCCGCGCCGCGTTGACATCGGCATGATCGCTATGACCACACCGACGACAACAAAACTCAGCCTGAGAGCGGCGATTGCCTTTATCGCAATGGCCACACTCGGCGCACGTGCGCGAGCTGTTGCGTGGATCAATCACAGCCAAGAAGACGCCAGCCTGCTGCGCCTTGTAGGCCATAAATTCACGCAACTGAGCGAAAGACCAACTGCTCATACGCGCCCGTTGCGGCTTGCGAAACCGTATCCGGTCGCGGATGCCCTTCAAGTCTTCGAGGACAATGCCGCGATTCGTGCCTTTGGCCTTCGCAACGGTGTGCTTGGCAATGCAGTGGTTGGTGTGCCGACGAAAGTTTGCCTCTCGGCCCGAGACGCGCTTGAGCTTGCGCCGCAGGGCCTTCCGCGCTTTTGCGTTCGGCTTGGTGTCCGCTTTCGATTGCAATTGTTGTGTCAGGTTCATGCGCTTTTCGCGGACGTGCTCGACCGATTCGGATGTGTGCATTTCGCCGTCCGAGTCCACCGCGATATTCTCAACGCCCAAGTCGATGCCAAGAAAGTCGCCCGGGTCGCCTACATCCTCGTCGGTGCTTTCGACGCAGACCAGCAGGAACCATTTGCCATCTTTGCGACGAACCAGCTTGGCATATATGCGCAAGTCGGCCCACTGTTCGGCTTGGTATGTGCCCATCAGAAACGGAACACGAATACGCCCCTTAAGTGTGGACATGGAGACTTCGGACATCGACAACGGACGCCACAGACGAGCATCGAAGGGCAGGGCCGCGTCTGGGCGGAAGTGGACCCGCTTTGTCTTGTCCCGAGCGTAGGCCGCGCCTACGGCAGCACAAGCCAATACGCCCTGTTGCGCCTTCAAGCCAAATCGCTCGCGCAGTTCGGTATAGTACAGCTTTTGAAGGGCATAGCGGTTGGCACAGCGACGGTCAAAGGCGTGTCCGGCCAGCCAATCACACGCCTTGTTGAACTGGCGCATGGTGTGCTCCAACAGGTCCGCCTGCTCTTCAGACGGAAGCAATTGCAATTGAATCACCTTTTTCATAGTGAATAATATGGACACTACAAGCAGCTTTGTCAAGTATGATTGGCATCCGCTCAGGGGCTGCAAGCAGCCCGTCACGTCCGCCATCGCTATCCCGCTGCCGCCTAAGCGCGGCAGCCGTACAGCGAGGATTTGGTGAGCTACTAGGAATGTTAGTACTGGGGCTAGAGACCTCCTGCGATGAGACGGCCGCGGCAGTCGTCGATGAGTCGTACGCCGTGCATTCCAATATTATCTTCTCGCAACAAGATCACGCGCCATACGGAGGCGTAGTACCCGAGCTAGCTTCGCGCGCCCATATGCGTGCTTTGGTGCCGGTCGTGCGACAGGCCCTAGCGACCGCCGGCGTTGGGTGGGAAGAAGTGGATGGGGTGGCAGCGACGCGAGGACCTGGCTTGGTCGGGTCGTTGATCGTGGGGCTATCGCTGGCCAAGGGGTTGGCGTTGGCGCGCAACAAGCCGCTGGTGGGCGTCCATCACCTGGAGGCCCACGTGTTTTCCAACTTGGTCGCCGCGCAGGCCGAGGTCCCCTTCCTGACGTTGCTGGTGTCGGGCGGACACACCGAGTTGATCTTGGTGCGCGAACTCGGCTCATACGAAGTGCTGGGCCGCACGCGCGATGACGCGGCTGGCGAGGCATTTGACAAGGTCGCCAAGCTACTGGGCCTACTGCCCGGGGAGGGGGTGGTGGCCGGTGGTCGGCTCATCGCCGAGTTGGCCGAGGATGGCGATCCCGAGGCCATTGACTTCCCTCGAGCTCTCGTGGACGAGATGGACTTCAGCTTCAGTGGCCTCAAAACCTCGGTGTTACACTACGTCCGCTCTCTTACCCCGCAAGCGCGCACGGCCCAGCTCGCCCATATTGCTGCTAGCTTCCAAGAAGCCGTAGTAGATGCCTTGGTCGCTAAGACCCTGCTGGCCTTGGAGCGAGTAGAAGTGGCGACTGTATGCCTTGCGGGCGGCGTTGCCGCCAACCAGCGGCTGCGCCAGCGGCTGCGCGTCGCGGTCGAGCACCGCGGCCTAGCCTTCCATTGTCCGGCGTACGATTTGTGTACAGATAACGCCGCTATGGTAGGGGCTGTTGGGGCCTTCTACCTCAGTCGCGGCGTCTGCGACAGTCTCAATGTGGACGCCGCTCCCCGCTTGGGCTGGCGTGTCTGAGTGGTCGGATAGCCACCTCCAGCTAGCGGGACCACGCGTATTTCTCGTCCTGCTGCCCTTCCTACTCGCATTCGTTTATTGGGTATATCAGCGGACGTATCCGCAGGTTGATCCCAAGCGCCGCATGATGCTCGTGGCGTTGCGCGCTGCGGCTGTGGCCTTGCTAACTATGGTATTGTGCGAGCCAGTTTTGACGTGGTGGCACCAGCAGGTCATCCGACCGCTGGTGTTGGTGTTGGTCGATACGAGCCCGAGCATGAGGGTAGCCGACGGGCCTGTCACGCGACTACAACAGGCGGTGGCCGTGCTGAGCGACGAGCGTTGGTCAGCTCGCTTGCAGCAGGCCGAAGTCCGCGCTTGGGGATTTGCCGAGTCGGCGTATCCGCTCGCGCTTGATACGGTCGCGACCGCAAGTACTCGCGGTCAGGCGACCAATATAGGCCGTGCCCTCGCCGCTAGCTTGGAGGTGGTCACCGAGCGGGAGCGCGTGCAAGGCGTGGTCCTATTCTCCGACGGAGGCCACAACTTGGGCCGCGACCCAGTGCAACTGGGAGCGGAATTGGGCGTGCCCGTGTACGCGCTTGGTGTGGGGGGCGCAGAGGTACCCGTCGATGTCCAGCTAGTGGACGTGCGCACGGCCGAAACCGGATACATCGGTCAGAGCCAGCCAATTGACGCCGAGGTGCGGAGTTGGGGATACGAAGGACAGCGCGTGGAAGTCCAGCTCTACGAGGGAGAGCGATTGCTCCAGAGACAATCGCTGCTGTTGGCCGGCGATGGACAGGTGCAGCGCGTTTCCTTTGCAGTGACGCCCCAGCAGGCTGGGCCGCGCATTTTTCGCGTGGCCATTGCGTCCGTGCCTGGGGAATTTGCGACCGCAGACAACGAGGCCCTTGCGTTTACCCACATTCTCGCCGGGCGCACGCGGGTGCTGTTGCTAGCCGGAGGCCCCAGCGAGGATTTGGCCTTTTTGCGTCGCAGTTTAAGCGCAGATTCGAGTTGGGTAGTAGAGGCTATGATTCAGCGAGAGCCGGACGCGTTCTACGGTGGCGCGTGGAGTCCGGCTGTTTTGCAGGGTCGGGATGTGGTGCTGGTGAATCCGGGCGAGTGGCTGCTCAACGGCCCGCCTGCCACTGCATTGGTCCAGCATGTGTACGCCGGTGCCGGTTTGCTCGTCGTTGGGGGCCCCAAGATGGCGCGGGCTTGGCGGGCCGACTCACCGCTGGCTGCGCTCATGCCGCTTCAGGTAGCTGGTCCTGTGCCCTTTGTGCCGGGCGAGGTCTTGTTGCGACTCAGCGCGGGCGGGCGGCACCATCCGGTCGTGCGCCAGCCCGCGGGGGTGGACGACCCGTGGCTTCGGTTGCCACCGCTGCCGGGCTACTTTCGCACGGCGCAGCAGCGGCCGGGTACCACCGTGCTGGTCGAAAGCGCAGGCGGCGAGCCTGTCGTAGTTGTGGGTGCGTATGGTGCGGGCAAGGTCATAGCAGCTCTATCCGCGTCTTTTTGGCGGCTCGACCTGATGAGCAGCGGCGTTGATGGCCAGCCGCAGACCATTCGCACGTTCTGGCGCGACGCCGCCAAGTGGCTCGCGCTCGACACTCCAGGCGGGCGGGTCCGTGCCTCAACGGAGCGACCCGTGTTCCGGGCGGGAGAGGAAGTGGTTTTCGCGGTGCAGGTTTTCGACGAACTGCTGAAGCCGCAGCCGGGGGCGACGGTACGGGTCGCGCTAGCCGGGCGAGAAGCATTCGACCTGCAATCACAAGGAGCCGGGCACTACCGAGGCGTCGCTAGTGGACTGGCCCCCGGCACGTATGAATACGAGGTCTGGGCCGCAGTGGACCAAGCCGCTATAGGTACGGCTACGGGTCGCTTTGTCGTCGAAGAGTACAGCATTGAGCTTGGGGATTTGCGCGCCGACCCACTGCTCTTGGGCGAGCTGGCCCGCGCCAGTGGCGGTCGCGCCTATTCGCTTGCGGACTGGGAGGACATGCTGGAACAGCTTGCGCCGCGCAAGCGTTGGGTCGAAAAGGCCGAGGTTTTGCCGCTGTGGGGGCCGCTGTGGCCCGCGCTTTTGGCGATTGCCCTGTTGGCTGTCGAGTGGTTTGGACGCAAGCGCACCGGTATGATCTGACGCGCCGCAAGATGCAAAAAGCCGCGTTTTTGTTTATTTTTTGTTAATCCCCTTTCCAATCCGATTGCTTCCCAGCCTAGTACTAGCGGAGTCTGCGGCTCTATGTCCGAGTTTTTGCATACGCCCAAAGGAGAGAAGAGACCCCAAGCGCTGGGGGTGCTCCTCCTCGGTCTCGGCGCGTTTTTGCTTGTCTGCTTGATATCCCATTCGCCGCTGGATCCTCCTA
>VXZF01000490.1 GCA_009845645.1 Gemmatimonadota bacterium
CGAGAAAGTCAAAGATCACCGCCATCCGGCGAGGGTTTACGAGATCGTTGGGAAAGTCAAGAACTGAGCTGCGACTGCGAAAACTTCGGATACCTTTGTCTCCTAAAAGCAACTATAAGGGTAATACTAGAACGGAATGGAGAAAGCTGTGTGCGGGCTGATCCAAAAAGGAAGTGATTGCTACTGTTAAACACCACTTCTTCCGTTGTAAGTCTGGGGAAGGCACAAATCTCTATCGCATGGTCTGGCGGCAGATGGATTCTGCAATTTGCCTGCTAGGAACAGACAGCCTCTCGGCAACCTCGGTCCAAATGAGAGGAGATATATGAGCACGGCATATCCGACCTTTATACACGTACTCTACGACGCCGATTATCTGTACATCGGCCTCAATATGCTTGATGCAGAGCCCGGCAATATAAAGGGGCGCATCATGCAGCGAGATGGCCGGTTTGTCCCACTGAACCTCGTTGGTCTCTCGCCTATAACGAGCATCGAGCCGACACCACGACTCGACTGAGCTCGTCGAAGTCAGAGCGGATACTACTGATGAAATTGAGCTATAGGTTTAATTTCTGAGCCGAGCTAACAGGCCATGCTGATGATACGGTATAGGTTTGTAGGAATTTTCTGTGACTGCAAACACGTTCATTGAAGAGGCTAAATCGGAAGGCATCGTGCGCTATGTCGTCGGCGCAGTTATCGCCAAAGAAGGCACCGTCCTCCTGCTTCGTCGTAAGATGGACGACTTTATGGGCGGTATTTACGAGCTACCGAGTGGTCAGGTCGCCAATGGCGAGTCGCTTGAAAGTGCCCTTAGTCGTGAGGTCCTCGAGGAAACGGGTCTTAAGATAGTCGAAGTTTGCCGCCATTTGTCCAATTTTGATTACGAGTCTAAGAGCGGTACTCGAACGCGCCAGTTCAACTTCGAGGTGAGCGTGTGTCTCGTAAGCGCAGTTCAACTCACGGAACATGACGCACATGCTTGGGTAGGTATGCGAGACATCGGACACTACGAAGTCACGCCTAGCGTCCGTAAGGTACTGGATGCGTTTTGGAACGAATCGGGTATCTAGTTCCAGATCGTTGGCTATTAGCATCTCAGCAGCAGCTAAGCCGTGGCCTGCCGTTGCATCGACCTGGGCGCGGATGCCGACGAAGACCGGATCGGTGGCAAAGCGCTCCAAGTGAGCGGCGAAGTCCGGGTCGTCAGGCTCAAGGTAGCTGACTTCTTTTCTCTTTTTCTATAAGCGCTTTGATGTCGAAGCCGTCGATGGTTATCCCCTCGATAGGACAGTTCTCCAACGTAACATTGCTCAGATTGACGTGCTGAAAGTGGGAACCCGATAGATCGACATGGGCAAAGTGGCTTTCCTGCATGGTGCAGTGTTCAAAGGTGATGTTTTTGGCCGGGGTGTGGTCGCCTCCACCCGTATTCCGAAAGCGGGTGCGGTCGATGTTGACATATTCGAAATCAGCACCCGATAGATCGATGTTGCGGAATACGGCTTCGCTCATGTCCACGTATTCGAGGACGGCCCCTGAGATTTTCTTATCTTTGATTTCCATGACAATCTCCTTTTCTAAGTGGATGTCAAAGTTGGAGGAAGGGGGAGATAGGTGTTGCTTTAGTTGTTTACGGGCGTCGTGCAACCGTCGTTTTACCGTACCTGTGGGAATGTCTAGCCACGCCGCGGTGTCCTCTACGGAAAACGCGAAGAAGTAATGGAGTAGCACAGGTTCGCGGAAGAGTGGTGAAAGGGTGGCTAGGGCCTGCCACAGGTTTTCACCGGCCTCTTGGCTTTCGAGGCGGTCTTGGGGATTGGGGCTGGGGTCTAGAGCCTGTTCAGGGAGAGCCGTTTCGCGGGTTCTCTTTTTTAACGTCTTTAAACAGCAGTTGTAGAGGATGGTCCTGAGCCAGGCACCGAATCGCTCCTTTCGGTTGAGGGTATGAAGGGATAGATACGCATTGACAAAGGCGTCGTGGACGCTTTCGCGAGCCTGACGATGATCCCGTAGCCGCGAAAGGGCCATTGCCCATAAGACCTGCTGGTAGCGCTGGATAAGCAGGGCATACTGTTCTACATCTCCGTTCAAGACGGCGCGGACGATGTCCTCGTCTCGTTTCTCGCTGTGGGCACATTGAGTCATGGGATTCAGAAGTTAGATCGCGGAGAGCGCGAAAGGTTCGGTGATAAAAAGCACCATGCCCCCTCCACGCTCAGGTTATACTTTCAGAGCCTTCCTCTTGGGCTCGCTCTGCGCCGCTGTCCTCGCCGCAGGCGCTCCCTATTGCAACATGGTTCTGCGCGGCTCGTATATGACCCAGGATTTTTCCACTCCTGGGGCGCTCTTCCTGTTTTTCTTTTTGGTCGGCGTATTCAACGCGCTATACAAATGCGTTTTTCCTAATGGTGGCCTCGCCCGAGCCGAGCTGCTACTGATCTACAGCATGATGCTCATCGCCTCGGCGATTACCACCTGCGGCCTCTCTGAATATCTCTTGCCGATCATGGGATCCTGGCTCTACTTCGCCACCCCGGAAAACCGCTGGGACGACCTGTTCCATCCCTATATACGCGACTTCTTGGTGCCCGACGATGCGCGCGCCATCAAGCACTTCTACGAGGGGCTGCCCACGGGCGCGTCCATTCCTTGGGACGCTTGGCTGCTTCCCTTGCTCGGGTGGAGCGCTCTTATTGTCGCCGTTTACTTTGCCATGATTTGCGTGGCCGTCGTTCTCCGCCGCCAGTGGATCGAGCGCGAAAAGCTCATCTATCCGCTGGCGCAATTGCCGCTCGACATGGTGCGCCAAAGCGACGAGAGTCGGCTGCCGCCGTTCTTCAAAAGCGCGAGCTTGTGGATCGGCTTTGCCATTCCCTGCCTCATCTCTTCGACTAATGCCTTCCACAACTACTTCCACGTCTTTCCGCAAATCCAGCTCTCCTCGGGCATTGGCCTTTTCCGCGACACTGTGCATCTGCCGGTGGTGCTCAGCTTTCCGGTTCTCGGCTTCGCCTATCTGATCAATCTCGAGATCGCCTTCAGCCTGTGGTTTTGCAATGTGCTGGTCAATGTGCAAAAGGGACTCTACGGCGTGCTCGGCGTTACCTCTGGCGAGGCGTTAGACACCTTCAGCGTCAATCCACCGGCGATTGCCCACCAGGAAATGGGGGCGCTGATCGCGCTAGTGATCCTTACGCTGTGGGTGGGCCGCGGGCACCTCAAGGACGTGTGCCGCAAGGCGTTTTTCAATGCCGAAGATGTCGATGACTCGGACGAGATTCTCTCCTATCGCGTCGCGGTCGTCGGCGCGCTGACGAGCTTGGGTTTTGCCGGGGTTTGGCTCTATCTGAGCGGGATGCCGCCGCTGGTTGCCCTGCTCTTTCTGATTAGCGCCTTTGCCATTTTCGTGGCACTGACCCGCATTGTCGCCGAAAGTGGGGTGCCTGAGGCGCGCACGCCGATGATGCCGCAGAGCTTCGTCGCCACGGGGATTGGCACGACTGCGGTCGGCGAAACCGGTATTACTGCTCTTGGTTTCTCTTTTACTTGGGCTACCGAACTGCGCGTCGTGGTGATGGCCTCGGCTGCTCACGCCCTCAAGCTGCTCGACGGTCAGCAGGGCCGCCACCGTCTCTTCTTCTGGGCGCTGATGCTGGCGGTGTTGGTTAGCATGGTTAGTTCGATGTGGGCGATTCTCGATTTGTCCTATCGCTACGGCGGCATCAACCTCAACCGCTGGTTTTTTGGCGGCGGTGCCCGCGCCCCTTTCGAGAGCTTTGTCGCCCGCCTCTTGCTCAACCCCACCGGGCCCAGTTGGGAAGGCTGGTTTTCTACGGGGATCGGCGCTGCGATTATGGGCGGCCTGATGCTGGCCCGGCACTATCTGACGTGGTGGCCCGTACACCCCATTGGCTTCCCTATCGCTGGCCTCTGGCTGATGAGTCACTCTTGGTTTTCGATTTTTTTGGCGTGGCTCTGCAAGGCCATCGTCCTCAAATACTGGGGGCCGCGCGGTTTCCGCGCCGTTCGCCCGTTTTTCATGGGGGCGATCCTCGGCCAATTTGCCAGCGCTGGGGTCTGGCTGGTCATCGACGCCTGTACTGGCATGACCGACAACCGCATCTTTAGCTGGTGATTGTCAGGGGCGTTCCCAGCGAGATGGCGATTGGGATGCTCCGTGAAACTCCTACATGTCGCGTAATAGCACTATAAACAACCCGACATCCTCTTGTTCTTCACCTTGCAAATCCACACTGACCCCTGCGTTTAGCACCATGCCATCGCCGATGCCGATGTCGAAATTCGGCTCTAAGCGAACGCTGAGGTCGCCCTCTAAGTCGGAGGTGTTGGATGTGATGAGCAAGTCGAGGTACGCACTTAGTTTTTCGTTGAATACTTGGGCTGGTTCGAGCAAGAGATCGACGACGATCCCCTCCTCAGCATAGCCTTTGAGTGCGGCGACCTGCAATCGAGTGTTGAAGCGGAAGGCGGGACCAATGCGCATGGTCTGCATGAGACCGACGGCCAAGCCGGGATTGTCGATGTCTCCGGCGGGTAGCACAATGTTAGCGGTCGCCGCGCGGTTGGTACCGAGTTGGTACTTGCTGCCGACGACGAGCGACGAAAAGTTGGAATTTCCATCTTTGAAAAAGCCAAAGGTGAGATGCGCGCCCACTTCAACGCGAGCGTGAGGATTGAATTTGACCATGGCTACGATATCGCTCACGTCCTTGAGTTCTTTGAACGTGGAGGAAGTGGTGCGGACGCCAAGATCGACGCTAGTGTAGCCTAGGCCGCCCGGCAGGACGTAGTAGGGGTCGTAGCTGAGGGGA
>VXZF01000644.1 GCA_009845645.1 Gemmatimonadota bacterium
CTAAGGCCAGTCGGCAGGCTTCGGCCAAATCGTGGCGGCAGACCAAGCCGTTGCGGACGTTCAATGGTTCCCGATACTTGCCGATCCCCAAGCGCGAATCCACGATGTAGTCGGGCCGCAAGACTACGATGGGCAGCCCAAAAGCTTCGTGGATCTGGCGGCACATTTCCTCCTGCAGTCGCTTGCACACCGCGTACAAGCTGCCGTCGGGCCGCCGCACCTCTGAGGAAAAGAAAATTCCCTCGGGATGCACGGTCTGGCACGAGCCGATGTGTACTACTTTGCGGATGCCCTGCTCCTGGGACGCTTGCAGGACATTCCACAGACCCTTGAGGTTGATGAGAAAAGGCTTGTCGTCGTTGGGATCGCCGACGAAGTAAACCGCGGTGTGAATGACGCAATCCACACCGCTGATAGCTTGCTCCACCGCGTGGTAATCAGCTATATCGCCGTGGACCACTTCGCCGCCGTTCCAATCGCCGTCTATATCGCGATACGCCTCCCAAGCTTGGGGGCCGTAGTCAAAGGCGCGGATGTCGTGTTTGCCAGCTAGGTTTTGCAAGACGGCGCGGCCCAGCCAACCGGCAGCACCGAAGACTACTGTTTTCATGGGGGATTCCTTTCTCGAAATTGCCGATGACATCGCGTTCTGTGTCTATCTGCGTCCATCTGCGGATCGTCTGGTGAATGCTGTAGGATTGCTATATCACGCCTAAATCACCGCTGCTCATAGCGGTCGGCGCGGCGGCGACCCAATAGCTTTGGGCACAGGCTGCGGAAGTCCTCAGGCATGCGCTCGTACGTCTCTGGCCACAGAGGCTGGTGGCCGCCTTCAATCCAATTGTTAAACCAAGGAGGGTAATACGCGATATTCAGCCCTATCCGCACGTCCTCGCTCTGATTGGCCCGGGCTTGGTGAAAAGCCCCCCCGTGCCATAGCATCACAGAGCCAGCGCGGCCTTCCACGGGTTTGATCAACGGGCTATCAGCACCTATATCGGATGGCGGGCTGGACCGCCGCGACCGGTGACTCATGGGCACGACGCCAGTGGCGCCGTTGGCCGCGGTAAAATCCGTCAGCATCCAGATGGTGTTGATCATCCACGGCACGTCGGGCACCTGGGCAAACGATCCCGCAGAATCGACGTGTAAATGCTGAGCGGGGGCCCCAGGCCAAGTCGGCTTGGAGCACGCTTCGACGACGCGGCAGCGCGGCCCCAAAAAGTGCCGCGCAAGGGCCACGGTATCCGGGTGGAAGGCGCAGTTCCAAACCTCGTCGTCTTGGTTGAGCATGCCGAACAAGGTCTGATAGTACTCGTCGCCCACAATATAGTCCTCGCAGCGCGGGTCGCTGTGTAGCGCCAGACAGCGACGACCCAACGCCAAGGCGGCCTCGCGGGGTATGCGATCCTTTAGCACGCAGTACCCATACGCGTCTAGATGCTCGGCGGCGGCTTGCAATTCTTCGTTCACGTCTCTACCTCCACGCCAGCTTCTTGGGCGACCTGCACTAGTTGAATCCAGACTCCTTCTTCGACCGGGATGCCTTCGCGCCGGTAGCGCGCTTCGGCGGCGGATTCACGTTCGCCCGGCACCAGCACCCCGTTGCTGCCACGCGCCGGCGCGGACGAGCACACATAGGCGATCATGCTATCCAATTCAGCGCGGAAGCGCTCGGCATCGCCCCAAGCAGCCGCATCCACCGCCAACAGCCACATCGTATTGGCATTGGATTCCAGTCCCTCCTCGCGCCAAGTCGGCTCGCCCAACAGGCAGCTAAAAATCTGGGCCATGAAACCCAAACCGAAGCCCTTGTATCCTTGATCTCCGCCAAAGGGCAAGATCGCCCCGGACTCGTATAAGTCGGCAGGGTCGGTCGAAGGCGCTCCGGTCCGATCTACCAAGATGCCTGCGGGCAGCGCTTGCCCGGTATCCCGGTATAGGCGCACGCGCCCTTCGGGCAGGGCCGCGGTTGAAAAATCCATTACTACGGGCCGGTTCAAGGTGGGAGCCGCAAACGCAATGGGGTTGGTGCCCAGCCGCCCTTCGCGTCCGCCAAACGGCGCTACCCAATGCCCCTCGCCCGACGTGCTGCAGGTGACCAAGGCCACGCACCCGGCCTGCGCGGCCTGTTCTGCATACGCTCCCAATCGCCCTACGTGACGGCAGCGGCGCAGACTGGCGCTGCCCATGCCCAATCGCTGGGCGCGCTCAATCGCCAGCTCCGTGGCCCGCTGGGCCCCAATCTGGCCGAAATTCCACTGCCCATCTACCAACGCAGTCGCCGCGGCACCCTCTCGCACCAACACTGACGCGCCCGGCACAATGGCACCGCGGTGGATGTCTTCTACATACTGGGATACGCGCAATACTCCATGCGAAGGCAAACCCATGAAATCGGCCTGCACTAACAGGCGGGCTACGGTCTGCGCCTCTTGGGCCGGGGTGCCGTGAGTCTCAAAAATGTCGGCAGCTAACCGCTCCAGCGCGTCGGCTTGAAATCGTCTCGTCATATAGCAATTTGTTTCTACTACTCTGCGTCTATCTGCGGATCATGATTTCTATACGTCCGCAGATCTCACTCTACGACAAAGGTCGCACGAGTCTCTTGGCTTTCTTCGTACCCAATGCGGATCGCCTTGGCCCGCAAGGTGGTCGTCCCAGCTTCCATGCGCAACGGCTCGGTGTAGAGGTGCCAGTGCGGATCGTCGTCCACGGCGTACGCCATAGAAGCCCCCTGCGTGGCGCAGTGGAGTTGCACTAGCAGCGGTCCCCGGAATGTACCGCCTTCCAGCGCCGGCTCGGTCCCGGGACTATCGGTGCAAATGGGCACGCACACCGGCGGGGCCGTCTGCGGCTGTTGGCCATCAGGATACCACTGCCGCACCGTTTCGCTTTCCGCCATGCGGCCCATGTCTCCCACTTCTCGCAGCCATTCGTCCAAGGCTCCGCGCAGGCGATCTCGCTCTGACTGGTACTGGGGATTGGCTGCCAAGTTGTCGATCTCGTGCGGATCGGCTTCGGTGTCGTACAGCTCTTCGACCGGCCTCGGGTAGCGAAACATGGCCGATTGCGTCTCATTCAGCTCGTCGGCCAAGTGCAAGCGCCACATCTCCTGCACAATGGGGTGCCGATTGCGATAGGGGATCCACGCCAAATAGGGGAGGTCTGGCCGGCAGTTGCGGATGTACTTAAAGCGGCGATCGCGCACGGCCCGCACCATGTCGTACGCCTCGTCGTGCCGGTCGCGGCTCGCGTATATGTACTCCCTGGGCGGTTGGGCTTGGCGGCCCAAAAACGCCTGGCCCTGCATGTGGGCGGGCACGTCAATCCCCGCGAGCGAGAGCATTGTAGGGCCTAGATCGACGGTGCTTACCAAGTCCTCGCAGACCTCCCCTGCTTCTATGCCGGGGCCACGGGCGATAAGGGGCACGTGAATGCCTGAGTCGTACGGCCAGCGCTTGCCGCGCGGCAGCGGGCCGTGATCGCTCCAGTGAAAGATGTACGTATTCTCGGACAAGCTGTCTTCGTCGAGTTGTTGCAGGAGTTGGGCGAGCTCTTGGTCGCTGTGCGCAATATTTGTGTACAGCCGCGCCATGGCTTGGCGCACTACGGGGGTATCGGGAAAATAGGGCGGCAGCGGAATGGCATCCGGGTCGAACTCCGGTTCCGGGCACTTCTCCGGCCACATGCCGCTTTCGTGGGTGCGCGTGGGGTTGAAGACCGCGAAAAACGGCTGATCTGGGTCGGGACGGTCGCGCCAGTGGGCGTGCGGGCCGAGCGCGTCCCAAGCCGTCACCGGAGGGGTGAACTGGTAGTCGGTCTTGGCGTTGTTGCTGCAGTAATAACCAGCCGCCCGCAGGTATTCCGTGAAGCACTTTACGTAATGCGGCACAACGGCCGAATACGGCGTGGGCATCTCCGGCGTGGCGCGATTGGCGTGTGTCGTGCGCATGTGGTGGGTGCCAATGGAGATCGCGTACATGCCGGTGATGATGGCCGACCGGGCCGGAGCGCAGACGCCGGCCGTGGAGAAGCAACGCGTCCAGCGGCACCCCTCAGCGGCGAGCCGATCCAACGTGGGCGTGCGCGCCACCGGATCGCCGTAGCACCCGTACCGGGGGTTGGTATCCTCAAATGAAATCCACAGGAAATTGGGCTTGCGATCCCTAGCCATAAACTCCTTGCCTCAATTTTTGCTAACAAAGTGATGGTTCGAAACTCCCTCGCCTCCCACGTCGCGCCGAAAACTGTAACGGGAAGCCGCGAACTGTCAAGCGCGTGATTTACCTGCACCTCGGCCGTTTGCGCGCCTACACAGGGTTGTTTGCCACATACTCGTTGCGCATACTATGCGCTGCCATTTCTCAAAAATAGACGAGCCACTATGAATCGGCGACGCCTAGAATCACTGCTGGAAGAGGCCGACGTGCGCCTCGGCGGAGATCGGCCTTGGGATGTAGCGGTCCACGACGACCGCTTTTTCGCGCACGTGCTCGCCCACGGATCGCTGGGCGCGGGCGAGGCATACATGGATGGGTGGTGGGACTGCCCGCAGCTAGACGAACTTTGCGCGCGCACCTTGCGCGCCCGGCTGGATCTGAAGTTGCGCGGGCGGCATCTGCTTCTGCCCTATCTGAAGTCACGGCTGCTCAACCTGCAAACGCCTGCCCGCTCCTTCCGAGCCGGCCAGTACCACTACGATATAGGGAACGACCTGTACCGGGCTATGCTCGACCAGCGCATGATCTATAGCTGCGGGTATTGGCGCAATGCCGCCAATTTAGACGAGGCGCAAGAAGCCAAGCTCGACTTGTGCTGCCGCAAGCT
>VXZF01000283.1 GCA_009845645.1 Gemmatimonadota bacterium
CTTGACAGAAGGCGGCCAGCGCGATCTTTGATACCGATACCTGTGGGTTCATTGATTCGGTTCCCTTATATATAGCATCATAGTAGAAATAAATCGTGTCAATAGATCGTCTTGCTGATTCTGTGGAATAAGATATTTTTGTTGAAAATCCAATGGTAGATAAACGATATGCAACAATCTATTCCTCGCTCAATACTGCTCTCTGAGGCAGTCAGCGGCGTCGAAGAAGCACCGACTGTGGCTTTGCTCGGTGCCCGGCAAGTAGGCAAGACGACGTTGGCGCGACAGGTTGCAGAGGCATGGCCGGGACAATCGACTGTGTTCGACTTAGAAGTCCCGGCTGTCCGCGAAGCATTGTCGCAAACGCCGGAAATCTTGTTGCGTAACAGCGAGGGCTTGGTCGTCATCGATGAGGTTCAACGCCTCCCGGCCCTGTTCCAAGTGCTGCGCCCGGTGTGCGACGATCCGAATCGGAAGGCCGTCTTTCTGCTGCTCGGTAGCGCCTCTTGGGACCTGATCCAAGGCATCTCAGAGACGCTGGCAGGGCGGATTCTGTTCGTGGATGTGGGGGGCTTCTCGTTGGCGGAGGTGGGGTCGGAACACCAGGACCGGCTTTGGATACGCGGCGGCTTTCCGCGTGCTTGGTTGGCGCGATCAACAGCGGCATGGAAGCGGTGGATGCAGTCGTTCTCGCGCACGTTTCTTGAGCGAGACATCCCAGGGCTGGGTTCCAAGGTGTCGCCGGAAGCATTGGGCCGGTTCTGGCGTATGTTGGCGCACTACCACGGGCAAACTTGGAACGCTGCGGAACTGGGGCGTTCCATGGATGTAAGCGCCACGGCGGTGAACCACTACCGCGATCTGCTAGCCGGTACTTTTATGATTCGGGTGCTGCCGCCGTGGTTTGAGAATTTGGGCAAGCGGATGGTGAAATCCCCGAAGGTGTACCTGCGCGACAGCGGTATTCTGCACTTCCTGCTGGGGATTGAAGGCATGGCGGAACTGGCCATGCACCCGCGCTACGGCGCTAGCTGGGAGGGGTTCGCACTCGAACAGACGTTGCTAGCGCACGGTCAGGATCAAGCCTATTTCTACGCCACGCAACGCGGTGCCGAGCTGGACCTGCTGTTGCTGCGACGGGGAAAACGCTGGGGTTTTGAGTTTAAATGCACTGACGCCCCACGCACGACGAAATCCATGCGCATCGTCATTGAGGATTTGGGGGTTGAGCACCTGTGGGTGATCTATCCCGGCGACTTGGAGTACCCGCTCGCGCAGGATATAACGGCCCTGCCGCTGAAGAAAATTGGCGACCTCGCGTTGCAGGCGACGAGGAGTTGAGACGGAACCTTTTATATCTCCAACTGCTTGCGCAACAACTCTTGCACGAGTTGCGGATTGGCCTTCCCCCGCGTCGCCCGCATTACTTGACCCATCAGAAATTGCACGGTGTTGTGGTTGCCGCCCTTGATTTTTTCGACGGCGTCGGGATGTGCGGCGATCACCTCGGCTACTGCTTGGTCGAGTTCGCCGCTGTCGGAGATTTGCCCGAGGCCGAGCGCGGCGACGATCTCGGCGGGTGCGCCGCCCTGTTCCCACAGTTGGCCAAAGACTTCGCGGGCCGCGTTTTGGTTGATCGTGCCTTTTTTGACTAAGGAGAGCAACTCGACGAGCGCGGTCGGCTGGACCTCGATGTCTTCAATCGACCGGCCCTCGGCGTTGAGGCGGCGAAAAACCTCCCCGGTAATCCAGTTGCCCACTTGCTTGGGATCTGCGTCTTGAACCTGTGCGGCCTCTTCGAAATACGCGGCCACGGCGTGGTCCTCGACCAAGGCGGCGATCTCTTGGGGGTTGAGTCCGTAGGCATCGGCAAAGCGCTCGGCTTTGGCAGCGGGCAGCTCGGGCAAGCTGGCGTGGACTCTGGCGATCCACTCGTCGTCTAACTCCGCGACGAGCAGGTCTGGCTCTGGGAAGTAGCGGTAGTCGTCCGAGGTCTCTTTGCTGCGCTGCGGACGGGTGATGTTGGCGCGTTCGTCCCAGCCCATGGTCTCTTGCTGGACGTGGCCGCCGGCTTCGATGATCTGTTGCTGGCGCTCGGCTTCATAGGCGATGGCGCTGCGCACGGCGCGGAAGGAGTTGAGGTTTTTGACCTCGACCTTGGTGCCCAATTCGCGGCTGCCTGCGGGCCGGATCGAGATATTGGCTTCGCAGCGCATGGCCCCTTTCTCCATGTCGCCGGAGGATGCGCCTAGGTAGCGGACGATCTGGCGGATTTGGGTCAGGTACGCATAGCTCTCGTCGGCCGAGCGGAGCGAGGAGTCGGTGACGATTTCCATCAGCGGCACGCCGGCGCGGTTGTAGTCGATCAGGCTGGAGTGGCCGGCGTGCTGGAGCTTGCCGGTGTCTTCTTCGAGGTGGACGCGGACGACGCCGATTTGCTTAGGGCCGCTCTCGCCGTCGATCGCGATCCAGCCGCTCTCGCACAGGGGCTGTTCGTATTGCGAGATCTGGTAGCCCTTGGGCAGGTCGGGATAGACGTAGTTTTTGCGCGCAAAGACGCTGCTGGGCTTGATTTGGCAATGGAGGGCCATGCCGGTCATAACCGTCAGCTCGACGGCGCGGCCATTTATCACGGGCAAGGCACCGGGCTGGCCGGTACACACCGGGCAGATGTGGGCGTTGGCCGCCACCTGAAAGTGATCGGCCGCACAGGCGCAAAACATCTTGGAGGCGGTTTGCAACTCGACATGGACTTCCATGCCGATGACGGTTTCGTAGTGCAAGAGATGCTCCTTTGGGCGAGCTTCAGGCAAAGAGGATGTGTTGGCGGAGGAAGGCATCGCAGGCTTGGTAGAAAGCCCGCACGGTCTCGGGTTTGCGCCAGCCGTGGCCCTCGCCTTCGTACAGATGATAGACGTGCGGTATGTTGCGGCGGCGCAGCGAGGCCGCAATCTCCTCGGCTTGAGCCGGGGGCACGACTTGGTCGTCGGTGCCTTGGAAGAGGGCGATTGGGTCGCGGAGCTGGTCGGCGGCGTAAACCGGCGAGCGGTCGCGATAGACATCAGCCGCTTCGGGCAGGGGGCCGATCATGGAGTCGAGGTAGCGGGACTCAAATTTGTGGGTGTCCGCAGCGAGGGTGAAGAGGTTGGCCACGCCGTAGAGGCAGATACCAGCGCGGAAAAAGCCGGGCCGCGTGGTGAGTGCCCGCAAGACCGTGTAGCCACCAGCGCTGCCGCCCATGATGACGAGGCGCTCTGGGTCGGCGAGGCCGTTATCGACGAGGTGCTGGGCACCGCCGATGGCGTCTGCTACGTCGAGGAGGCCCCACTGAGAGCGCAGGGCGGTCATGTAGGCGCGCCCGTGGCCGGTGCTGCCGCGATAATCCACGTCGAGGACGGCCCAGCCGCGCGTGGCAAAGTACTGGTGGCTGCCTTCAAAGCTGGTCTCTACTTGGCCGGTGGGGCCGCCGTGGACGGTCACGATCAGCGGGGGGCGACCCCGCCCGCAAAAGCGGCTGCTGGCCGGGGGGTAATAGAGGCCGAAGATGCGAGTGGCGTCTTCGGCTTGCCAAGAAACGGGCTGTGGCGAGGAAAGGTCGTCCGCGGTTAGCAACTCCGTGGCTGCGCGCGCCTTCACCTGCATTTGTTCGGCTGTGCCGGCGACGACGCGGGCCGGTACTGCGCTCGCCGAGGCAATACAAGCGAGGCCCTTGCCGTGCGGGGCGGCGGTGAGCTGTTCGACGTGGGTGTAACTCGCTAGGGCTGGTACTTTGGCGAAGGCACCGCTGTGGAGGTCGAGGCGGTACGCGGCGCGCTGGCTGTTTTCGCTGCGGACGAAATACAAGGTGCGGCTATCGGCTGCCAGCGAAAACGCCCGCCGGCCTTGGACCCAAGCCGGGCCGGCCACGTCGTAGGTGTCCTCGCTGAGGCAGCGCGTCGCATTGCTCGCCAAATCGCGGCACCAAAGCTGAGAGTACCCGCGCTGGTCGGATGTGTACAGGAGCGAGCGGCCGTCGGGCGAGAAGCAAGGCTGAGCTACGGCTGTGTCGAAGTCGCCGGCGATCTGTTCGGTGCTGCGCAATTGGGGCAGGCCGCTGCGGCTGCGTGTCACCTGCCCCAGCATCAGGCGGGTGCCGTCCCAAGGCATTTGCGGATGGTCCCATTCGATCCACGCGAGGCGGTCGCCGCTGGGATGCCAAGCCGGCTGCATGTAGAAGTCGGCTCCCTCGACGAGGCGTTGTGGCCAACGACTCCCTGCCACATCGACTATGGCGAGGCAGTCGCGGTCCTCGTAGTGGTGGACATAGACCAGATGGCGGCCCGAAGGGGAAGGCGCGGGAGCCGCGGCATAGCCAAAGGCAGGGGTAATGGGCTGAGCTGGTCCGCTGGCGAGCGCTTGCCGATAGAGGCGGCCGGACTGCTGCTCGGCAAAGTACGCATGGCCGCGGTGGACGGCGAAGTCACCGCCGCCGTAGCCGACGAGGGCGCGCACTGAGAATGCAGCGTTGAGGTCGCGCGGCGCAGTGTTAGGCCCTTGGCAGACGAGGACGCCCTGCGGTCCCCGCCCTTCGAGCCAGACGAGGGTGCGGCCATCAGCATCCCAAGCGAGGTCGGACAAGCGCGTGGAGGCGGCGAGGTCGTCGGGCGAGAGCGCGCTCGGCCACAAGCCAAAGGGGCGGACTTCCACTCGGCGCTACTCCATTAACTCGATCTTGACGTTGTCCGGGCCGTTGATGAAGACAATGCGGCTTCCGTTGTCGAGCGTCACCGGCCCCATCCAGATCTCGACGCCGTGCTCGGCGATGTCGGCGAGGGTTTGATCGA
>VXZF01000329.1 GCA_009845645.1 Gemmatimonadota bacterium
GCGCTGATCCTCGCGGCGATCGCGCCGCTGCCCGAGGACTTGCCCGAGCTGATTTTGGCCTCCCTGTTGCAGGGCGAGCGCCTGCGCCGCTTGCAAGGCACCAGTCTGCCCCTGATCGCCGAAGCCGAATTCGCCATTGAGGGCGTGGTGCCGCCGCACGTGCGCAAACCCGAAGGGCCTTTCGGCGATCACTACGGCTATTACTCGCTGCAACACGACTACCCAGTGCTCCAAGCCAAGCGCCTCTACCACCGCAAAGACGCCATCTTCCCGGCCACCGTAGTCGGCAAGCCGCCGCAGGAAGACATGTTCCTCGGCACCTACATCCAGCAACTCATGGCACCCTTGAGCAAGCTGGTAATGCCCGCGATCAAGGCCATGTGGAGCTACGGCGAAACCGGCTATCACTCGCTGGCGGCCATCGTCGTTGAGGAGCGCTACCCGCGCGAGGCCATGAAATTCGCCTTTCGCATCTTGGGCGAGGACGGCGGCCAACTCAACCTCACCAAGTTCTTGGTCGTAATAGATCGCCCCTTGGACTTGGGCGACTTCCGGCAAGTGCTCGCGTACGCCCTAGCGCGTGCGCAGCTTGCAACCGACCTTTTCGTCATCGCCAATCTCGCCATGGATACCCTCGACTACACGGGACCGGCCGTAAACCAAGGCAGCAAAGGAATCCTCATCGGCGTGGGCGATCCAGTCGTCGAATTGCCCGCAGAATTCAGCGGCGATCTGCCCGGCGGTGCCCGCGCCGCTGAGGTCTATTGCCCCGGTGCCCTCGCGGTGCAAGGCCCGACGTACGCGGAAGATCCCAGCTACGCCCAACACCTCGCCGAAGACCGAGCCGTCGCAGCTTGGCCGCTGATATTTTTGGTTGACGACGCCAGTACAGCCGCCAAGAACGTCACCTTTCTCTGGAGTACCTTTACCCGCTTTGAGCCGGCTGCCGACACCTATGCCGCCGTCGTCCAGCTCCGTCGCCACCACCCCTGCTATACGCCGCCGATCGTCTTGGATTGCCGCATGAAACCCGGCTACCCGGACGAACTGATAACGGACGAAGAAACGGCGCAAAAGGTCAGCCGACGCTGGCGGGAGTACTTTCCCCAAGGCGACGTAGAAGGCGCGGAAGACCGCCTTGGCTACACCGGATTTTCCCTGTTGGATTAACCCTGAGCAAAGGTCGCCTCATGAATGACACCCTAGCATTTGCCCCCATCGCCGAACTCGCCACCCTGATCCGCCGCGGCGAACTCTCCCCACTTGAACTCACCGAACTCTATTTAGAACGCATTGAGCAATACGATCCGGCGCTCAACGCCTATTTCGCCGTCACGTCTGAGCGCGCGTGTGCCCAAGCCCGCGCTGCCGAAGCGCAAATCGCGGCCGGCACCTACCTCGGTCCCTTGCACGGCATTCCCCTCGCCTTTAAGGATCTCGTGGATGTTGCGGACCTGCCCACTACCGGCGGCTCGACCCTGCTGCGCGACAACATCGCCGCAGCCGACGCCACGATTGCCCGACGCCTCTTTGCCGCGGGCGTCGTGCTCTTGGGCAAGACGCATCTCGTGGAATTCGCTTTCGGCGGCACCGGCGTCAACCATCACTACGGCACCCCAGTCAACCCCTGGGATCCCGAGATCCACCGCCTGCCGGGCGGATCGTCCTCTGGCTCGGGCGTGGCCGTAGCGGCTGGACTGGCCCCGGCCGCCCTCGGCTCAGACACCGGCGGCTCAGTGCGGATTCCCGCGTCCTTTTGCGGCCTTACCGGCCTCAAGCCCACCTTTGGCCTGCTCCCCAACACCGGCGTCTTGCCCCTCGATCCCACCCTCGACAGCATCGGGCCCTTGTGCCGCACGGCGCAAGACTGCGCCCTGTTGTGCCAAGCCATGGCGGATCCCCTGCCCGGTGATTCGCTTGTGGATCACTTGGAAGGAGAGGTCGCCGGCCTCCGGCTCTGCTTCCCGCGCGAGTATTTCTGGGACGATGTCGATGCGGAGGTCGAAGCAGCGGTGCGCGCCTCGGCAAGCGTCTTCGCCGACCTCGGCGTGTACGTCGATGAAATATCGCTCGAGGTGCTCGACGATCTAGTCAAATGGCGCAGCGGGCCTAGCACCACGGCCGTCGAGGCCTATCTCTATCACCGGCACAACCTCGAAGCGCATCTCGACCAGTTCGACCCCATTGTCTCGGCGCGCATACTCGACGGCCGCGATATTCTCGCCGCGGACTTCCTTCAGCAACTTAGAATACGCGACGAGTTGCGCTGCAAAGCCCGCACGGCCCTCGAAAACGTCGATTTTCTCATCACCCCGACCACCCCTTTTGCCGCCCCGATTCTCGACGAGATCGACCGCGACGACGTCTATTTCCCCATCAACGGCCTCTGCCTGCGCAACACCATCGCCGTCAATCTCCTCGACCTGTGCGCCGTCTCCCTCCCCTGCGGATTCACGCGCGATGGCTTGCCCATCGGCTTGCAGCTTATCGGCCACCCCCGCGACGAAGCGCGGCTGCTGCGCCTCGCCCGCGCCTTTGAGCAAGCCACCGACTACAATCTCCTCACGCCCGCACTCGACGCCTTCGCCTAGCAAAATGCAGCGGGACGGCTTGCCAATATGCGGGGCTAGGTCTATATTTTTTGCCCTACGTGCTCCCATCGTCTAGCGGTTAGGACCCAGGGTTTTCAACCCTGTAACCGGAGTTCGAGTCTCCGTGGGAGCACCATTTTTATGTACGCTATGCTGAGGAGGAATTCATGTTCGACATCGGCATCTTCGCCCCCTTTGGGACCGACCACGATCGCAACATCGCCTATTGCCGCGACGCCGGCGCTAGCCACATCGTCTTGAGTACGGGCAACATCTCTTCAGACGACGCGCCCGCAGCCGACGCACTCAAGACACTAGCCGACCAATACGCCGCCGCCGAAGTTGTGCTGGCCGGGCTGACCCCGCCGCGCCTCAGCCTCGACGCCTGCGTTGACGACGCGGCCCGCACGCGCGAAGTAGGATACATGCGCCGCCTAATCGAAAACATGGGCCACGCGCAGATACCCTTCGTGCATTTCTACCTCAGCGCCGACGCAGCCCCCACCGACCCAGACGAGCGGCAGCAGCGCTGGCAGGGCTTGGTGGGGATCTTCCAAGAGCTCGGCCAAATCGGCGAAGATGCCGGCGTGCGGATCTCCACTCACACGTTTCACGTACCCGACCGCCTGATCTGGAACAGAGAGACCTTTGGGAATCTAATGGACGCCACCGACTCGCCGGCCCACGGCCTGACCTTCTGCCAAGGCAAGTCGCAAATGGCCGGCGACAGCCTGCCCGAGGTCATCCGCCACTTCGGCGACAAGGTCTTTATGGTCCACGTGCGCGACATTGCCACCAAGGCCCAAGGGCCGACTACCCCGGAAATCGAGCAGCGGCTGGCGGACTTGGGCTATCTCGAAGTGCCCTTCGGCTCGGGGGAAGTCGATATGGTCGGCACCATCCGCGCCCTCAAAGAGATCGACTATCAGGGCCAGATTTACCCCGAGCACTTCCCGTCCATCGCCGGCGACCACGCCGCGGGGCTAGCTTGGACTCTTGGCTACATCCGCGCCTTAGACCAAGCGGTCGTTGTCTGAGGGTTCGGCCACAGCACTCCCTCTCATAATTTCCCGCAGAGCCTTTCCGCGCTGGCGGATCTCTGCCTCATGGGGAGGCTCGACGCGGACAAATAGCCGATCTATATTTGCCTTTTCAACCGCATTGGAAAGGTCCTGCCATGCCTCATCTCACCTCTACAGACAAGCATTCCTTTAAGGAAAACGGCTGTCTCATCGTTCGCGGCGCACTCACGTCCGCGCAAATTCAAGCCGCTCAAGATGCCCTCTGGACCGGCATTGACGCCGACCGCGACGATCATGCAACTTGGATCGAAGCTGGGCCGCGCACCCCTGTGCCCGCCCATCACCCGGCTATCCACGCCACCGTCCACGAGTCGCCGCTCTTTGCGATGATGGAGGAAATGGTCGGAGAGGGTCAGCTCAATCCCAACAGCGCCGGTCCCGCGTTGGTGTACCCATCCAAAGACAAGACGTGGTCCCTGCCCGAGCGCGGCCATCTCGATGGCTACTACACCCCTACTAACGGCGTGCCCGAAGGCACGGTCGGCTACATGACCATCAACGTCACGATCTACGTCGAGGACATCGACTCGCAGGGCGGGTGCTTCACCTATTGGCCCGGCAGCCACAACGTGGCCTACGAGTACTTCAAAACGCACTCGCTGCTGTCGGTACAGGGCGGTGTTTCCAGCGACGTATTTGCGGAGGGAACCTTCCCCCAAGGGTGCGAATTTGTCGGCAAAGCCGGCGATGCCATCTTCTGGCACGGCCAGCTCTTTCACACGGGTTCCAAGAACGTCAATCGCAACATCCGCATGGCCCTCATCGGCCGCTTCTCGCGCAAAGACACCAACGATATCCGCTTTGAGACCTGCGACGACCAATGGGCGCATTGGGAGGGAATCAGCTGATGCACCTCGTCTTCAGCCCGACCCTCTGCCCAGACCTTCTCCTGCCCGAAGTACTCGACCTCGCCAAAGCGGCCGGCTTCTCCCGCATCGAACTCTTCCGCGCGTACACCGAGAGCACTCCCGTCCACCGCGACTGGTCTGTTCCTATGGTCCGCAACGCCATTGCGAACGCCGGCCTACAACTTGCCGGCTTCAACATCCGCAACCTCACTGGCCGCAAGGCCGACTCCGACGAGCGCAACCTCGCCTACAACCTGCGCCAACTCGAATGGGACATCCACTTGGGCCGCGCCCT
>VXZF01000526.1 GCA_009845645.1 Gemmatimonadota bacterium
GTGTCGGCCATCTGGAGACCAAGACGGAAACCAGTCTTCGGCCGGGTGATCTGTCAGACGGCGAGGATTGCTCCCATCTGAATCCATCACGTAGATCTCATAGTTGCCGTGGTCGCGGGAGGACTGGAAGGCGATGCGCTGGCCATCCGGAGACCAAGACGGTTTCCAGTCCCAATCCGAGTTGTTTGTCAGGCGGCGTATGGCCCCGACGACCCAAGCCTCCCCATTACTGCTTGTCACCGCTTGTCCAATCCCCGACGACGACGGATCGGCCGGATTGTCAACATCTTTACCGTCGGCTTGCCCCCAGCCTGCGACGGCCAGTCCCAGCGTTGCCAAGCAGGCGATCAGTAGAGACCGATAGTTCATAACGTGCCTCCTTTCAGAAGGTTAGACCTCTTCCCTTATGGCAGCTTGGTCGTTTTTTTCGCTTCCACCTGTCCGTCCACCTCGACCTTGTAGATATACACTCCGGCCGCCACGGCCTTGCCCACCTCGTCTCGGCCATCCCACATAAACTGATGGCTACCCGCCCCAAGCGGCCCGTTCCATAGCTGCCGCACCCGATGACCTAACACGTTGTAGAGTGCCAAGTGGACTCGTTCCTCGTCGGTGGCCAGATCGAGGGGAATGATTATCGCGGGATTGAACGGATTGGGATAGGCATCGCACAGCCGATGCTGCGCCGGCCGCGCTTCCACCGATGTCTGCACGGCGGTCATCTGATCCTGCGTAACCTCCGAACAAGGGGTGGAGGAGCAATAGCAATTTTGTCGCCAAAAAATGTCGCCTTCTGCGTTATAGTAATTGGTGCAATACCGGTATGGCTTGGTCGGGTCCCTCCCCTCGCACCAGCGGTTATCGCACTCAGTCTCTTGCTTGAAGCAAGCGTCGGTCGGCCCTGTGAACGCGGTCGCGGTCTCCGGCTCGGCCTCCGAACAGGGGGTGGAGGAGCAATAGCAAGCTTCTGTCCCAAAAACGTCGCCGTTCGCTTTATAGTAATTGATACAGTATCGGTATGGCTTGGTCGAGTCCCTCCCCTCGCACCACTGGTTATCGCAATCAATCTTTCGGGTCAGCACGGCGGGCGCGATCCCCTGGTCGGCTTCCGAACAGGGAGTGGAGGAGTCCCAGCAATCCACTGTGTAGAAGTTGCAGTCCGCGTCCAAACCATAGGTGCAATAGCGATACATCCCCTCCACCGACGCACAATCGGAGTTGGAACTGCACACGGTCCAAGTGTACGGGCATTCTGTGTCGGCTGCGGATCCCCTTGCGCCGAAGAGAATCGCAAGCCCCGCAAAAGTGCTGATGACCCATCCAAGACCCTGTTTTTGCCGCATCGGAGCCAAGCCGCTGGACGAGCCAATAAATTCACGCAACCTGTTCATCGCTTCGCCTGCTTAGTTGCTTTCAGGCTGCCCCAACTAGTAGGGGTCACGGCCGTGTCGTCGGCAACGCGGGACAGTACTATGGAACTCAACCAACTCGCTTGCAAGAGGGAGTTGCCGTTGCGCGAGAGAAAGAGGCTGCCGTTCTCAACTTGGTAAACATACGAGCCAGATGTCGTCTGCACTCTGCCCAAGTTGTCGCCAAATTCCTCTACAAAGTCGAGGCCTATGTCTCCGGGAAGCTCTGACTGCTCGGCTAGCTGCGAGGCGACTGCGGCGAAGAATGCGTTGGCCTCTGTGTCACCTGCGTACAGAGTCTGTTCGTCGGCTTCCCACGACATGGTATCGCCATCGATGCCATAGGTACCGGTTGTCTCGTAGGTCATGGTGGCTACCGCGGGAAAGGCGTTGATTGAGTCGAGCTCCAGCTTTGCGGCTAGCATTTCATCTAAGCTGGCGAACAGGTCGCCATCATTCGCGATGAATTCTTCGCGGATTTGAAAGGTGCCATCGACTTTGAAGGTCATGCGGATGATGATCCAGTCCGCGTCGTTGATGCGCAGGGTGTCGATGGATCCCTGAAAGCTAGGGCTGAGCTTGTCGTACTTCGCTTGTGTTACCTCACGGCCGTTTTTGTCGTAGAAGACGTAGTGCTCGACTTGATCGACGTGAGCTTCCCAAGTGCCCAGCCAGTCGTTTTGAGCAGTGGCGGGCAAGGCCCACAAAACGAGGGCGCACGAGACTGCAATAATATGTGTCATAGTTCACATCCTTAAGTTGCCAAGCAGACGATCAGTAGGGATCGATAGTTCATAACGAGTCTCCTTGCATAAGGTTACGAATAGGATAGAACGTTGTAATAGGAGATATAGGCACTTTCCGTGCCAAAGATTGGGCCGCTGACAAAAAATCCTTTAGGAATACCCTAAAGAATTGAAAAACATGATACTTAAAATAATGGTACGGGGCCTTATATGATGCCCAGCTTCGCTATCGGCGCAAGGCAACATACGATTTTCCGTATGCCCAATACGATTTTCCGTATGCTCAATACGATTTTCCGTATGAACCAAGGCC
This sequence comes from Gemmatimonadota bacterium, assembly GCA_009845645.1. GTDB lineage: Bacteria > Latescibacterota > UBA2968 > UBA8231 > UBA8231. The sequence goes on from VXZF01000526.1 coordinate 2,469, forward strand.
CAGCCATCCCATTTTCGCTCCACGGCATCGAGGCGGGCGGAAGGAGCCGCGGGATATACTTAAAGTAAAACGGTCTGCTTTGAAGACTTGGCTTTTGAGTTCGACCCGCGCTAGTTCCAAGCCCTTGTAAGGAGTTGCCTCTACTTGCCCGTGTCGGGCTTTTTTGGTCGTCGCAGTCCATAGTAGCGCATGCGGGAACGCAGCCGTTCCGGGTTCATGTCCAACAAGCGCGCCGCGCCGCGCTCGCCATAGATCATCCAGTTGGTCGCTTGCAATGCCTCCACAAGCTGCTGCTTTTCGTCCATGCCTTCGCCAGCCGCTGGCGCTGAAGGCACCACATCCCCAGCGCGCTGTGCAACCGACGGCAACAGCAAATCGCCAGCGCGTATCACCCCGCCCTCGCACAGTAGAACCGCCCTATGGATCAGGTGCTCCAGTTCCCGCACATTTCCCGGCCAAGCATACCCCTGTAAGTGCGCGACCACCCCGTCGTCTAGCGTCGGCACCGGACGCTGCAGGTGCTGAGCATACCGCTCCGCAAAATGTGTCGCCAAAGCCGGTATATCCTCTTGCCGCTGCCGCAGCGGCGGAAGCTCTAAGGTGAAGACACTCAGGCGGTAGAATAGATCTTCGCGGAACGTGCCTTCTTGGATGGCCTGCCGCAAGTCGCGGTTGGTCGCCGCAATGACCCGCACATCTACACTCACAGGCTGCTGACCGCCGACGCGAGTCAGGGCACTCTCCTCTAAGATGTGCAGCAGCACCCGCTGAGACTCCAACGGCAAATCGCCGATTTCGTCCAAGAAGAGGGTACCGCCATCGGCCAGTTCAAAGCGACCAAGCTGACGGCTATCTGCGCCAGTAAAAGCCCCCTTCTCGTGGCCAAACAACTCGCTTTCGACCAACCCGGCCGGCAGCGCCCCACAATTGACGCGGATAAAGGGTCGCTTGCGGCGGGTGCTTGTTTCGTGGATGGTCTGCGCCAGTATGCCCTTACCCGTGCCGGTCTCACCCAGCACCAGCACGGTCATCACCGTCTCGGCAACCCGCACAGTCTGCTCCATCACCTGGCGCATGGCCCAACTCTGGCTGTGCACGACGTGGTCAGTAGCCTGTAGGGTCTTTTCGAGGGCGTGGATGCGTTCGGTTTTGGCGTCGGGGAGGATCTGAATCTCCAAGCTAGCGACCTCGGACAGCAGGCCATCGCGGTCCATCGTCCGCACCTCAAAGCGGTACTCGCCCACCGGCAGGGCGCTGTATGCGACCGCATCGGTGGCCGTAAACGCACTCCATTGTTCCATCGGACCGTGGCCTAACAAGCGGTGGCTGTAGCGCATCTGCCCAGCGCCGGTGCGGAAGCTAATGCCTTGGAAGTGAATGCGGAGTTCGGGAGTGCTCTCTGGGCAGGATACGGCTTCGGGCGCGGCCAAGAGGGTGCCGGCCATCACTTCGCGGATGACCAAGCGCGGCGGCGTGTGTCCCGGCTGGTAGGAGACTAATCCTGCCCGCGTCCCAAACCACAGCCGACCGCGACGGTCTTGTAGGACTGCTTCGACCATGTTTTCGAGGGCGGAGGGTCCCAAGCGGATGCTTTGGAAGGTCTGGCCGTCATAGTGAAGGACGCCACCGCCACTGGTGCCCATCCAAATATGGCCCTGTGAATCGGCCGTCAGCGCCAAGATGCCATTGGCCGACAACCCAAACTGTTCGGCCGTAAAGTGGCGCACCTCCCGCGACGAGAGATCAAGGGTGAAAAGTCCCTTTCCCGTACCCACCCACAGAGTATTTTGATACTCCCACAAGACGTTGACATAGACGATGGACTCCGCTCCAGCCATATCCGCCGGACGCAAGTGCCCATCCTCGTAACAGTAAAGTGACGGTACTCTTCCATAGAAACCAACCCAGAATACTCCGTCTTGGTCTTGCAGCAGCGATCCGACCCAGAATGGCCCGTCTTGGTCTTGCAGCGCGGTGTCGCATTCAAGAGGGATAAAGCGATTACCCTCTATCCGGCCGAAGCGGCTCTCGGACGTGCCGATCGAAATACGCCCTTGCCTATCTTCGCATAGCCCCGCGATTTCTTCGGGATGGGGATCTTCGGTCACGGAGATCGGTTGTGGCGTTTGGCCCTCCCACTTATACACCTTGCCCGCATCTCCACCACTCCAGACTTGCCCCTGACCATCTACCACTATCGCTGAAATGATTTCCCCTGTCTTGAGCGGGCGTATCTGGCCTTCTTCCATGCAGGCCATGCCCCCCATCGTGCCGATCCATATCCGCCCTTCGGGATCTTCGCCCAAGCAGCGAATCTCGCGGTCGGGTAGGCCGTCGGCTTCCGTGTA
>VXZF01000516.1 GCA_009845645.1 Gemmatimonadota bacterium
CAAAAACGAAAAGGATCGCGCCATGAACCAACCCAAAATCATGTACTACCACGACGGTCGGCATCCCCACATCTACCGCTACGAGCCGCCCATGGCTCCCGAGGAATACATCGCCTTGGTCGATGAATTGGCCGGCACCACGGTCGAAGCCATCGCCTTTTGCTTGGGCGAAGGCCGCACCATGCTGCACGACACCCGGGCCAGCGAGTTGATGGGGCACAACGTCGCAGTCTGGGATCACTACGTCTTTCGCCGCGCTTGGCAAAACGCCAAGTCCCTCATCGACGCTGGCCACGATCCCTTACGCTTGGTCTGCGACCGTGCCCACGAGTTGGGCATCCAAGTGTACCCCACCTTGATCGTGCAGCGCGGCGGCGTTGACCACGCTTCGACGCGCTGTTCCAATTTCCGCATTGAGAATCAGCACCTCGAAATTGGCGCGGCTGGCGATCTCGACCCGGACTACCCGGGCTTGGACGGCCTCGACTTCAAGCACCCGGAGGTGCGCGACGAACGCTTTGCTATTGTCGAAGAAGTGATGGGCGAGTATCCGGCCGACGGCTTTGAACTACAACTCAACCAAATACCCTATTTCTTTCACCCCGACGAAATCGACGCTGGGCGCGCCCTGATGACCGATTGGATTGGCCGGGTCCACGAAGCGGTGAAACAAAGCGGCACCGACAAAGAGCTGGTGGTGCATATCCCCGACCGCTTAGAAGATTGCGCCCGCGCTGGACTCGACCCAGAGGAATGGGTCAAACGGGGTCTGGTCGATGTTATCGTCGCGGAAAACTTCGGCGAGAACTACCGCTTGAAGATGCAGGCCGACTACGCGGAATTCCTCGGCCTCACCCAAGGGACGCCCTGCCGCCTATTGGCTCCCTTGAACGGCATGGTTTTTTCCGACCGCTTGCTCGACGCGCCTCTGTCCATGCTGCGGGCCGCGGCCTGCAATTTTTGGGATCAAGGCGTTGACGGCCTCTATGTTTCCGAGTGGTTCCATCTGTGGCCGTATGAGGCGTCCTTTTACGAAAAGCTCAGGGAGTTGCCCTACCCCAGCATTATGGCGGCCAAGGACAAATACTACTTCCTGCTCACTAACACCCAAGACGGCCCTGCGGTCAGTCGGCCCAATCCGCTACCGCGTCAATTGGATCTGGACCAACCCGTCGAATTGGAATTGACCATTGCCGACGACCTACAAAAATGGGGGGAGACCGACCGCGTCCACGAAGTTTTGCTGCGCTTCCGCATTCACGGCAATGTCGAGACCGATCGCATTCAGTTTGCGCTCAACGGCCAAATTTTGCCCGACGACCTGCGGCGCAAGATCAATTCGCTCTACAAAATGGACGGCCCGCGCTATCGGGTGATGGGTGGGTACTGGCACATTTTCAAATTGGACGCGGCCCACTGGCCGGTGCGGGGCAAAAACCGCATTGCAGTGACGCTATTGGAGCGCGACGCGGATTTGGCCGATCCCTATTGCACCCTGACGGATGTCGAGTTGGAGACCAAATACCTCAAGGGCAGGAATTTCCACCGCGCGTATGTCGATTCTGACCTAGGACCCTACCAACACCGGTCCTGACAACCGCTCATCGCTCCAATACCGTCCCCTCCTCCACCAACCTCGCCATCATCTGGGCAAATTCGGGCGTGCCGTCGTCGTCCCAGTACTCGGTCTCTATGGGCGCGGCGTAGCTGTGGGGTAGCCCGCCCCGGGTCCAGTCGGGCCGGATCAGAAAATGGCGCGTCGTCAGGGGGTCGTATCTATTGTACATGCGCGTCCCATTGGCGAATTGCGAGTTGACGATCCACGGCTTGATGGGCGGCAATTCCCGGCTCGTTAGCCGCTCCAACTCGTCGCGGTCTAAGGTCAAACCCAAGCCCGGCTTTTCCGGCACTCGAATGAGACCATTGATCGGCTCTAGGCGCTCGCTCACTACCTCGTCCTTGAGAATTTCGCTGCTGTCGATAAAGTGAAAGGTGGCGGAGGGAAAGGTCGCCATCATGTGGCAGACCATGGCCCGGGTGATCGTGCCGCCTACGTTTTGCAGCATGAAGGGTATATTACCAGCGGCGAACAGGCCGGCGGCGCGAATCGCATCGCCAAATTTCTGGTGGCCGCGCATGTACACATCTCCCGCTCCCATCAGCACTTCGTACGTGGCGTCCAGTGGCGCTTGATGGCGCACGATGGGCAGGGGAATGCGCCGGCGCAAGTCAATCGACGCCAAGGTGTCGCCGGCATTGATCGAGTCTTCAAAGCAGCCGGCAATGGGATATTGGGCCAACTTAGCCAACAGGTCCGGCATGTAGTCATCGGTGCCGCCGCCGGTGAAATCGTAGTGGATCTTGAACCCGGGCGGAGCCACGGCCTGCATGGCGTCGGTCTGGTCGAAGACATTCTCAAAGGGCGATAGGTGGAACTTGAGCCAAGTGTAACCCTGGGCGGCGTAGTTCTCCACGGCCTCGGCCATGTGGCTGGGAGCGCTCGACACGGTCCAACTGCCCACCGGCACCCACGAGCGGTATTTCTGGCCGAAGAGCTTGTACACCGGCACGCCCACGGCTTGGCCCATCAAATCGTACATAGCTGTGCCTAGCCCGATGGAGACTTCGTCGCCCATCCACTCGAAGGGGTTGCTGCCCAAGTACTGGTCGATTACTTCCTGCGGCTCGGTGCGGCCGCTCTCGCCTAGGCCGACCAGACCGGTATCGGTGTGGGCCACGTACACCGTGCGCCGGGTCACGCCTTGGTAGTGGCTGACCGGATAGGCGATCCAGTCTTGGTACTCTAGGCTGATTTCGTGTACTTCTATCTCAGTGACTTTCACGACGCCTCCTATTGGTTGGTCGTTAAAAACCGCAGGTCAGTTTTTGACTGCAAAGAGAATTTTGTAGAGCACCGGCACGAACAGCAAGGTGATCACAGTGGCAAAAAGCAAGCCCACCATGATGGCCACCGCCATCGGCTCCCACATCAGCCCACCACCCAGATAGAGGGGAATAAGCCCCAGCGTCGTCGTGCAGGTGGTCAGCAAGATGGGGCGAAAACGCTGCTGCGCCGCGGCGACAATCGCCTCAATAGACGCCCGCCCGGATTGGTTCAATTCGATTTGTATGCGGTCTATGAGTACGATAGCGTTGTTGATGACGATACCGGCCAGCGAGATCAATCCGAGAAAGGCGAAGAAACCAAAGAACGAGCGGAAGACGAGCAGCCCGGCGATGACCCCGATCAGGCCGAGCGGAATGGTGCTCAGCACGATAAAGGTCTTGCGGAAGGAGTTGAACTGAACAATCAACAGCGCCAGAATGATAAAGCCGGACAGCGGCAGCTTGGCGACGACCGCGCTCATGGCCTCGCTGCTCTGCTCCGACTCGCCGCCCAATTCGTAGCGATAGCCCTGCTTCCACGATTTGCTGTCTTGTTCGAGCCAAGGGATGAACTCGTCGGTGATATCCTGCGCCGTAAAACCGCTTTTGGCATCGCAGGTCAAGGTCAAGGTGCGGTATAGGTCGCGCCGTTTGATCTTGGCGAGTTGCCACTGAGGCACGATCTGCGCCACTTGTCCTAGCGGCACGTTTTTGCCCGACCCCTGGGCGTAGATGTTGATGCTCTCCAGTTGGCGCACATCGACATCCTGACTGCTTTCGTTGCGCAGGACAATGGGGAGACTCTGGTCGCCCTCGCGGAAAGCACCTGAATTGAACCCTGTGAGCGCGGTCTGCAACGAAAGGGCGATATCTTGATTGGTCAAGCCGGCGTTTCGGGTCTTGGACTGGTCGATGTCAACGACGACTTTTTTGATCTTGGGCCCCCAATCGTCGCCAATATTCTGCGCAGTGGATATTTCGTTGAGTTTTTGCTTGATGCGCTCGGCGAGGCCGAACAGTTCGTTGGGATCCGGCCCTGTTATCCGCACGGCCACGTCACTGCCGCCTCCGCATCCAGACAACCGCGAAACACGTATTTCGGAATCGGGAAAGGAGCGGAAGCAAAAGTCATCTAGGCGGTCAATTACCCACTGGTTATCGTCGCCTGAACTAGTGTTGAGCAACATATGGGCGTACCCCGAGTTGGCTTCGCCCGACTGATAACCCTGGTCGTAGGAGGGCGGCCCCTCGCTGACGAAGGTCGCCCAGTCCGTTACCCCGCGCTGGCGGTTTTTGCTCACCAAGAGGCTATCCGCGATATACGATTCGAGCTGTTCTACCCGGGCAGTCGTCGTCTCGATCTTGGTCCCCAAGGGCAGATTCAGATTTACCGTCAACAGATTGCGCTCGCTGTCGGGAAAGAAGATGAACGGCAAAAAACCAAAGCCGAAAAGCGACAGTACAAACAAACCGGCGATGATCCCCATGAATGAATAGGGGCGCGCAAGGGCCTTGAGGAGCAGCTCTTTATACTGGCCGTTGAGGCGATCGATAAAAGTGCTTTTCTCGGACTGAGATGTCTGCCGTTTCACCCGGATGAAAAACACCGCCAACAACGTGACCATGGTCAGGGAGAGCAACCAAGAAGAGAGTAGGGCTATGGAAATTACGCTGAATAGCGGCCCCATCATCTCGCCCATGATGGACGCGGCCAGAAAGAAGGACAAAAACGCGGCTGAAGTGGTCAGCGAAGAGACCAAGAGCGGCACGGCCAACTCCCGAGCCGATTCGATGGCGGCCTCTTTGGCGTCGGTGCCCTTTTCCATTTTGACCACGATCGCTTCGGACACCACGATGGCGTTATCAACCAACATGCCCAACGCCATGATCAACGCCGCCAGCGACACCTGATTGAGACCGA
>VXZF01000506.1 GCA_009845645.1 Gemmatimonadota bacterium
TGCCCTCGGCGAGGTCGGATAGGGCCGCGTACATCGTGCGCACCGGGTCTGTAAACCCCTCAAAGAGCGTGGCGAACAACTCGTGAGTGCGAGCGGCGTGGGCGAAGAAAACGTCTGGATCGGCTCCGAGCCGTCCGAGGCTAGTGCCCAAGTCGAGGTAGGGGCCGCCGCTGAGTTGGGAAGCCTGGCCCACGGTGGCCGGATCGAAATAGCCGCGCCCCTCAAAACGGCGCATCAAGCCGAGGCAGTGGTCGGGCGGGTAGGCTCCCCGCAGGACCACGGCGGGGATGTCGCCGGCGGCCAAGGCGGTGAGGGGGCGGAGCAGGCTGTGCAGCAGGACAGTTGTGCTGTGGGCCTCGGCGGGTGTCCAGGCGTTGGGTTGGGTCATGAGGTTCCCTTACAGATAATTTATGTCAACTTGTTGTGGCCGTGTAGGTTATAATACGACCTCTCGGCCCGTGCGCGCCGATTCGTAACAGGCATCGACGACCTTTTGCAGGTTGAGTAGCTGGCGGGCGTCCTGCATGTCCCAAGGCTCGTCGGCGCGGAGTTGGGCGATGAGGGTGGCGTCTTGGGTGTGGACGCTTTGGAACCAGTCGTCGTCGCCGTCGAGTTGGGGCGTTTGATCGACAATCTCGCCTTCGACATCGACCTTGACCGCAAAGGGCTCGCCGGTCACCGTGGCACGGGTGGTGGTCAGCTCAAAGCTGTGGAAGTCGGTCTTCTCGCTGCACCAGTTGCCCTCCAAGGAGTAAAATGCGCCGTTGTCAAAGCGCACCAAGGCGCTGATGAGGTCTTCGGCGTCGTAGCGCGCGTGGATAGCGGCATCGATCTTGGGTCCGCGCTTGCCGGGAAAGAGGCGTCGGGTCGCTGCGCTGACGGTGAGCGGCTTGGGCGAGCCGCCGACCCACATCGCTAGGTCGAGCGTGTGGACCAGGGTCGAGGCGAGGACTCCGCCGCCGGAAGTGGCTAGGTGGTAGTGCGGCCCCCAGACAGGAGGGTCGTCGTGGCAGCCCCACGCCTTGGCGAACACTGGCTCGCCGATGGTGCCACCTTGGACTAGGTCGTGCAAATACCGCGAACTCGGCATATAGCGCATGTTCGTGCCGAGCTGGACTTGCAGCCCGGTTTCCTCGGCCTTGGAGAGGACGGCTTCGGCTTGGGCGACATTCATCATAAAGGGCTTTTCGCACAGCACACAGGCCCCGGCGTCGAGGCTGGCCAAGGATATGGCTTCGTGCGTGTTGGGCATGGTGGCGACGATGACGAAGTCAAGGTCGCCGGGAGCGAGCATGTCCCGGTAGTCTTTGGCCGCGCGGGCTGCAGGCCAGAGCTGACAGGCCGCAGCGAGGCGCTCGTCGTCGAGGTCGCAGACTGCGGCAACCGTCGCTTGGTCTGCGCCCAGTGCTTTGATACCGGCAAAGTGGACGTTGGCTTGGGTGCCGCAGCCGATCATTCCGATGCGCACGGCGCGATCTAGCATGGATAGTTCCTTTCTGCTGGTGGTTCAACGCAGATTTTCAGCGTATAATGTCCCTCTGAATACGTAGAGCGAAACACAACCGGCGTCAAGGTGCCGGACAAACGCGAGGAGTGGAATGAATGAAGACGCCGGATAAGTGTGCGGATATGGGAGATATACGTGTGGAGATTGATCGAATTGATAAAGAGGTTATTGCGCTGCTAGGTCAACGGTTTCAATACGTGCAAGCAGCAGCACAATTCAAAACGAGTGCGGAGAGTGTGAAAGCTCCAGAACGACTAAAATCCATGCTAGAGCAACGAAGACTCTGGGCGGCGGCGGAAGGCCTCAGTCCAGACGCGATTGAGAAGATGTACAACGATCTCGTGGGCTACTTTATCAAAGAAGAGATGACAAAATGGAAAACGGCGGTCGCTACTAGTGATTGATCCATCAGCTACGAGGCTTGGAGGACTGCATCTAATTTTTGTACCAACTGGCCTTTAGGGGCTGCGCCGACGACGGTGTCCTGAACTTGGCCGTCCTTAAAAAAGAGCAGGGTCGGCAGGCCGCGGATCTGGTAGCGCGAGACCGTCTCTTGGTACTGGTCGGCGTCAAGTTTGGCCACTTTGACGCGACCGGCGTATTCTCCAGCTAGTTCCTCGACTACCGGCTCTAGGACGCGGCAGGGAGGGCACCAGACGGCACTGAAATCTACCAGGACCGGCTCTTGCGCTTGCAGTACTTCTTCATCGAAGGTGGCGTCAGTGAGGACGACGGTGTTTTTGGCCATTTTAGGCTCCTTATCTATGAATGAAGGCGAGAAGCCTTCGGGTATTTCTCCCAATGCTATTGTGGTGCTTTCCCCGGGGTATAGCGACTGAAGGCGGGGAAGAAGAAACTGGGTTCGATGCCTGCGACGCGGCCGAAATCGCACATTTCGCCGATGTGGCCGGCGTTGGGCGCGGTTTTGCCCGTTTCCCAGCGGGCGATGGTGCATTGCGGTACCTGTAGTTTTTCGGCCAATTGGGTCTGAGTTAGGCCGAGGCACCGGCGGAATTCCTTGATCTGTTGATAATCAAAAGGCATTTATAGCATCTTTGCTATTTTATTATAGCATACATGATATAATAATAAAGTCCCTCTGTCAAGGGGCTTAACGGATAATCCGCGTCCGCGAGCGGATCGGCTGGGGTGTTGCCGGGCAGTCCGCGTGGGGTGCACAGGCGGATGATGCGATCTAACTATGGATAGTTCCTTTCTGCTGGTGGCTCAACGCAGATTTTAGGCGTATAATGTCCCAGAATAGGTAGAGCGAAACACAACCGGCGTCGAGGTGTCGGACAAACGCGAGGCTTGGCTATGACGCAACAGGTAGATGTGCTGGTCATCGGCGGTGGAGTCGTTGGTATCTGCACGGCGCACTTTCTCCAGGAGCAAGGCCGCGAAGTTACTGTGGTGGAAAAGGACGAGGTCTGTGCGGGAAGCTCGTATGGCAACGCCGGGCTGATCGTTCCCAGCCACAGCGTGCCGCTGGCCGAGCCAGGGGTTATCGCCCAAGGCTTGCGGTGGATGTTCGACCCGGACAGCCCCTTCTACATCAAATGGCGCTGGGATCTCGACCTTGTGGCTTGGCTGTGGCAATTCCGCAAGGCTAGCACCATGCGGCGGGTGCGGCAGGCCATGCCGCTGTTGCGCGATATGCACTTGGAGAGCTTTCGGCTCTACGAGGCGCTGGCCGCGGAATTGGATTTTGCCTTTGGGCACGAGGGCCGACTCCTGCTGTGCAAGACCGAGCAGGGGATGGAAAGCGTCCGCGAAGAGGCCGAACTGATGCAGGAGATAGGGATAGAGGTGGAAATGGTCGATGCCCAACAGGCGCAGGAGCGCGCCTCGGTCGTGGAATTAGACTGCGTGGGCGGAGCGTTTTACGCACAGGACGCCCACTTGGACCCGGCGCGTCTCGTGCGCGCCTTGGCCGCGCGTTGCGTCGAGCGTGGGGTGCAGTTGAACGAAAAAACCGAGGTGTTGGGGTTTGGCAAACAGGGACGTCGCATCAAAGTAGTCGAGACGACGCGCGGGGATTTTGCCGCTGATGAAGTCGTGCTGTGCAGCGGGGCGTGGTCGCCGGGTGTGGGCCGCGGGCTGGGCTTGTCCCTGCCAGTGCAGCCGGCCAAGGGCTACAGCGTCACCGTCCACAAGCCGGATCCGTGCCCGGAGGTACCATTGATGATGGTGGAGGCTCGCGTCGGTACCACTCCAATGGGCGACAAGCTGCGCTTTGCCGGTACGCTCGAATTGGCGGGCATGGATACGTCGATCAACCGTCGACGGGTCGCCGCGATTGTCAATGCGGTGCCGCGCTACGTACCGGCGTGGACATCGGGTGCGTTGGAGTTAATCGAGGTGTGGCGGGGGCTGCGGCCCTGTACGCCGGATGGCTTGCCCTTTTTGGGGCGAGCGCGGGACTACGACAATCTCACGGTGGCGGCCGGACACGCCATGGTTGGGGTCTCGCTGGGCGCGGTGACCGGGGTGGTGACCGCGCGCGTGGTCCAGGGAGAGGAGCCGGGTTTTGATTTGAGTTTATGCAACGTGGATCGGTTCGGATAGGAGGGTTAGATGCGCTGCGCACTGGGCATTGATTTAGGCACGGGAAGCACCAAGGCCGTCCTCCTCGACGAGGCAGGCGACCTCATCGGCAGAGGGCAGGCCGAGTATCCGCTCTACAAGCCGCATCCTGGGTGGGTCGAGCAGGATCCAGAGGAGTGGTGGCAAGGGCTGTGCGCGTCTGCGCGTCAGGCTATCGCTGATATTGACCCAGCGCAGGTCGCCTGTGTCGGCCTGTCGGGGCAGATCAACGGCGCGGTGTTTGTCGACAGCGCCGGGCAGCCTCTGCAGCGAGTGCCGATCTGGCTCGACCACCGCTCGCAAGCAGAGTGCGATTGGGCCGAGCAGCGCGCGGGTGACTTGCTGCGGGAACGGACGCTAATGCGGTTGGGGCCGGTTAATACACTGGCGAAGGTGTTGTGGGTAAAAGACCATGCGACAGACGTTTATCAGCAAAGCCGCTGGATGCTTCTGCCCAAGGATTGGCTGCGCTACCGGCTCACTGGACAGATAGCGGCAGAGGTGTCGGATGCCTCGACCACTGCGGCTTTTGACCTGCACGAGCGCCGGTGGTCCGGGGAAATTTTGGAAGCGTTGGAGGTCGATACGGGGCTGTTCCCGGATTTGGCCGATTCGCCAGAAGTGGTCGGAGCCATAACCCAAGAAGCTGCCGAGCAGACGGGGCTGGTCGAGGGCACGCCTGTCGTCGCTGGCGGCGGGGACATGCCCTGTATG
>VXZF01000454.1 GCA_009845645.1 Gemmatimonadota bacterium
ATACAGCGAAGCGCAAAATTCGATCAGGAAGTTTCGCCGTACCCTACACGAGACGGCAGAGAACCTGTGGAAGAAGAAGGAGCATCCGCTCGTCGTGATGATCGATGAGCTGGACCGATGTCGACCTTCGTATGCGGTAGAACTGCTTGAAGTCGCCAAGCACCTGTTTTCTGTGGACCGGATTGTGTACGTGCTGGCAGTCAATCGTTCGGAACTGGTGCATTCGATTAAGGCGCTTTACGGGAGTGAATTTGACGCACCGGGCTATTTGGGTCGGTTTTTCGATGTAGACATCAGGCTTCCTGAGCCTGAAAGGAAAGCGTTTCTTGAGGCACTGCTACGTGCGATTGATTTTGACGACTATTTCAAAAGGACTCAGGATTCGGAGGGGCGTAACGATGCTCAATTTGCTCGCGATGTGTTGAAGATTTCTTTTTCGTCCGCCGACGTGAGTTTTCGGCGGATCGCACAGGCGGTTTACCGGCTGGGGCTGGTGCTTGGTTCTTTACGCGCCGATCAAAGGTCATTCGCGGTGACCGCCGTGGTGGCGCTAGTACTGAGAACAACCGACGAAGAACTCTATCGTCGGTTTTGTCGTGGGGAAGCCTCAGACATGGAGGTTGTGGACAAAGTATTCGGCCACACCGCCGCAGCTGCGACATTGGGGAACAGGGATAGGTGCGACTTTGAGGCAACGGTGGCTGTGGCGGCGATGGAAGTTTCGGGCGATTTTCCACTGCAACTCAAACAAGATCCCACGCCACTACTGAAGCGGTATTTAGATGTAATGGAAGGAAAGAGTGGTAGAAGACACTACTCGGACCCCTCGCATAAGCATGCGAGTGGAGTTATCGAGATGACTACGAATCACTGGGGGATAGCTAGGCGGGAACTAGGAATCGGATTCAAGGAATCGGTGCGACGAATCGAATTGTTCTCGTCCGGTCTCATGGCTGGGTCGAAGTAAGGGGCTTCAAGGTTCTGGACCACTTTTGCGGGACTACCAATGCTCGGAGATAGCCGTGGTTCATGGCCTCTCGTCAATTCCAGGCCAGATAGCCGACGGGAATTCAATCCTGAGAAAATCGAGGCAATAATGGCGACGATAGATTAGTTCGACGCACAACATAAGAGTGTGGAGCAGTAGCAAATGACGGGAATCACGAGCGGCCAGTCATGGAAGCCAATCATTTTCGGTGGCACTTACGGCCTGATCATCGTATTGTCGGCACTCAATTGTCTGGGTCCGATCCGCTGCTTGTTTTTGAGCGTTTGGGGTGCCGGTGTGGGCCTCACGTTTTGGTACATCGTTCTTCGTGTAGACCGAATTTATAGGACACATTGGTTCAATCCGACAAAGCAAGCAACCTTGCGGCACGCGGAATGGGCGGAAATAGACGATCTGATCGGCGGCGAACCGCTAAAGTACAAGAGATCGTATAGGATTCCGGAACGGCAATCGTTTCGGGATTTCTTTGCCTTACTGATACTTGCAACATTTTTCGTTTCTACGTTTAAGCTAATCTATTCGTTAGACCCTAAAGACCTATCAGATACTTCCGCTTGGGCGCTACCCGCCGGAGTGCTCGTGTTCATCGGCACGGTAGTTACGGTGTTTTTTCGGATACGGCTGACTGCGCGTACGGCGAACAGAGCAGAATGGATCAAGTCGATACGAGGCACGATGACGGACCTGATCTCAGCATGCGATGTCGCCAGAGAACCTGACGTAACGCCATCGAGAGACGTAGAGAAAAAAATTACGGAGCTCGAGTTGCTCTTGAATCCAGAGGAACGGTTTCATCGCGCCTTTCTCGCCCTCATCCGGACCGCTCATAGAATAAACGACGAATTCGACAAGGACGTTAAGTTGAATATGCCGGTGACCTTTCAAATTGAGAAAAAGGGTAACGGGCAAGACGGTGAGAGTGATGATGTTCCAGATTCAGTTAGCAGAAATCCTTGGAAGGCTAGTTGTATTCGGCTTTCTAATGTCATTCTCAAGTACGAATGGGAGCGCGTAAAGTACGCGGAATGACCGACACCTGAATGCGCGACTCAGCTTCGTCCATTTCCAGTACTGACCTCTGGGGTTTGTAGGTAATGATCCGCTAGTTTCCTAGTTTCGTTGGCGCTCGCAGTCGCGCGTTCAGCCACGAATTGAGCGATCTGGGCCAAGCATATCTTCTTTGTCGCCATGTTCACGAGAACACCAGCGGAAAGCCCGACAAACAGGACCAGGCCTGCAGGGCCTCCGGCGGCTGCAATCCTTGAGGCCGCGACGATCGATGCACCTGCGCCGATGCCGCCTTTGAAGGAACCATCCGCGAGTTCGGCATATTCTCTCCCTTGATGAGCCTTGTGAAAGGCTCTGGCCAGCGCGATCACCATGATTATCAATAGCAACGGATTCGCGCCCATGATGGCGGACACCGCCATCCCTCCAACGAGTTTTGAGAATTCTTCGGTGTCGGCTCGATTCCAACTGAGAGCCGTAGCCACAACGCCAATGACACCACTGAGTAGCTCGGCCGTCGTGTAGCTGTTGAGCTTGTAGAAGTAGTCCCTGGGAACGCCGAAGTTCGATTGCATGAAGTCAGCCAACTCGTAGTAGGTTTCCTTGTTCCAGGTTGCCAGAGGGAGGCCCTTGGGCGTGGACATGTCCTTGAACATCCCCTCAAGAAAGCCCACTGCCTCTTGAATGATCGTGTCGTCGGGCGATGCATCGCGGACCGCCCTGATGGCTCCGAGGACTGTGTGTCCGCCATCGAACATCCTATGGTCTGGCCCGCCGATGTATGTCTCAAGAAACTTGGCATCCATTGCCTTGTCGTAGATGGTTGCGGGTCCCTTCACCATGTTCTGGACTAGCGCATTCAGGTCCGTGGACAGAGCGCTGGCCAACAAGCCTTGGGTTGTCGCCAGCAGCCCGTTCGCTAGCGGCATCGTTGCATCGACAACTTTTCTGGAACTGGCGGTCACAAGCGGAATCGCCGAATCGACGGCTTTCCTGGATACTGTCGTCACTTTGCTGACGGCTATTCGGGTTGCCGCCGACGACTTCTTTGGTACGGCTCGAACCGATCCAAGAGCGGACGTTGCGCGGTGCCTTACCTCGGCCAGTCGTTCTTTTCGGTCGTAATCAGCGGCGCAGGGGTAGCGCTTCTTCAGCTCCGCGAGTTTCACCGAGTCTCGGGCTGTGCGCGCACGGCGGATAGCGCGAAGCCCCTTGCAGCGAAATTCCGGGTTACTCGCACGCCGGTACTCTTGCCACTGTGTCTTTAATTCGGCCAACAGACCCTCGACTGCGGATCTGCTGCCTACCCGAAGCGGGAAGCCCCCACGGCAGCGGCCAAGCAGATAATACGTATCGGGTTCGAAGCCGCGTTCAAGATGTTCCACAGTGAACTGGGTATGGGTCTTTACGAGCGGCCCAATGTGGACTTTCTCGGGCCGTTCATCGGGTTTGTCCTGACCCGGAATATCGGACCAGAGCACACCGGTGTGGAAGCTGAAACCCATCAGGAGGCCACCGCCCTCGGGCTCGACATCGTATGGGTATCGCACCACACGGATGGTGTATCCGTCTGAGGAATCGGTCCAGATATCGTCTACTCTTACAACCGTCATCTTGTACTTTTCTGCCCCCGCCGCACGACGCTCCGGCATTCTTCAGCCGGGCGGAAGGTTCACCGAAATAACTCCGATTCAATCTCCCTCATGTATTTGTTGGTGTAGTACATGTCGGGATCCTGCCTCCTCGGCCGGACGCGGATTTCGAATTTGGGATCATCTGGACTCTTGGCGTCGAACAGAACAAACCCGAGCCCGAACACCTGACAAAGGGAATCGAGCCTCGACAGCTCGTCTTTCGCTGCCTGAGTGGGAACCACCAGATACGACCTGTGGCTGAACAGGCAATAGGCGCAAGCCTGTCCGAATGCCGTGATGAGTTGGTTCGTGTCCGACTTGATCTCAGCCGACACGATCTCGATCGGTTGTTTCACGATGTCACTTGGCCTTGAATCTCGTTTCCCAATTACGTCCGGCGTTCCCCATTTATCCTTGAACCGGCTGCCACCGAGGGGGATCGCCTTGGTCACGTCTTCAACATCGTTCTCCAACCAGTCCGCGAATGGCGAGTAAAACTTTCTCTCGGTGGCAGCCACCGGAATCGGTGGAGCCACAACATCACCGTTTGGGCCGGCCCCCTTGATCCGATATAGGCCACGACTGGGTTTTTCGACCTCGGCGATGTCAACGTCAATATCATGGAGCGATCCTGTGATCGTGTTCATATTGAATGAGCGATCCGCCTCATGAATCTGGCGTCGCAGGTCCGAATACCGGATGCCTTCGGGGTGTTCCGCAATGATCCGTACAGCCTCTTTACGGATGCGCGACTTTTTCGACTTACCCATAGCACTCTCCCATCAGCGTCGCCGCGAATCGTATCAGCAGTTTCCACCGCCGCCCACAACCGTGTGCGGCAGCTTGTGCTTCGTGTCAAAAGTGTTCGCCAAATACTGGTCCTGATGGACGCTGTTGTATTTTTGCGAGATGAACCCCCATTGAAACCGGAGCGACAGGTCGCCTGATATGATCGCGTCCGGTGAAGCCATCGCTTGTGCAAACCGCCAGCGAGCAGCACTTCCACAGACGGGCTTCTCCCCAAAGTCCAAGCGGTACGAGGACTCAATGAAGACGAGCGAAATGAAATCATGATCACCGGCGAGCTGAAATCCAAAGTCGACCGAATCTGGAACACCATGTGGTCCGGCGGCATCTCGAACCCGCTCTCGG
>VXZF01000223.1:0-1965 GCA_009845645.1 Gemmatimonadota bacterium
TCCAGACTTGGTAGTCATTGCCCAGCACTAGGCGGAACTCGACTTTTTTGATTTCCTCCTTGGCCCCAGATGAGCGATTGACAAAAGCCGGGCTGTCGAAATCGTAGCGCAGGCGGATTTCCTCGGTGCCGTCGGCTGAGAGAAAGCCTTGACGGATAAAGCCGCCCTCAATGATCGGATCGAAGCGGATATCCTTACCCCGGTCCTCCGTACCGTCATTGTAGGTAATGATGATATCGGAGCCAGTGGGGAAGAAAGCAGCGCCGCCGACTTGGTCTTCGGGCGAGTCGTCGCGCAGCACGATCTCGATGAAGGAGATCGTCTGGTTCTGGTCAATCGTGAGCTTGCCGGTGACGGGGTTACCCCTGAAACCACTGATGAGGGTGTTGGACTGGTGAGAGTTGACAGCCGTCAAGCCTAGGGTTGCGAAGTCGCCCACCTGTAAGGTCCCGCGTCCGCCGATCATGGAGGTGGCATTGGTGGCGAGGACTTCTAGGTCGTTGGTGGTGCTGCCACCGGGTTGGCTGAGGCGGGAGTAGATAAGCGTGCCTTGGTACTTGTCGGCGGCGTAATCGAATTGGACGCCGTCCCAGCGGGGCTTGGAAAAGGTCATAGGTGTAAGCGTGGTGCGGATATTATCGCCGATAGTCACCGAGTAGTGATGCTGGCCCTTGGCGTCGGCTGAGACCAACAATCCACTGAACCAGCCTTGGAATCTGTTGCCTTTGAGGACTGAGGAGCCAAACTGCTTGGGCTGGGATTGGGAGTTATTAAAAACGAGCCAACCGCGGGTGACGAAGTTGCCGTAGAGGTCGTAGTAGTAGTCGCCCTCTAGCCGGGTATCGACGTAGCGCTGATAGTACCGACGCGCATAGTTCGAGTACTCCCATTGCCTCCACCGGTACTCGTTGTAAAGCTCCTGAGGCACGTACCACCGCCGCTTGGCCGGATCGAGGGCACCGAAGAGGACCCCTGGCCCCTGCGGCTCGAAGGAAACCCTGCCGCCCGATTGGATGGTGCCCAGACGAGAACCGTATTCTTGGGCTGTGCCAAGCTGGGGGAGCGCTAGGAGCCAGCACGGGGCCAGAACAGCTAGCACAAACGAGCGGGTGCTTTTCGTTCTCTTCACGACGACCTCCTCAGAACAGTAGTAATATCACAACTACCAATACCCACGACCAAAACTAAGTATGGCAAAACCGCTCGTCTGTCAAACAATCCTAATAGGCGACGGAGAGTAGGCGCGTCCGCGTCGCCGAACGGCTTTCCCGATCTGTGTCGAGGTTCACTTGGCAAATGTATAGCCCAGGTGGCACCTTGCTGCCATTCAGATCTGTTCCATCCCAGAGCATGGTGACGCGACCACTTTGCAGCATCTGGGCATTCTCCCAAATCGGGCGACCCGCCAGCGTGTAAACCCGCACTTGGGCCTGTCGCGGGGCAGTGAGTTTGAAGACGGAGAAGTGGATTTCAGTCTCGTCGTTTATGCCATCGCCGTTGGGAGTAAACGGGTTGGGGGTGATGCGGAACTCGTCAACCTCCTTGGCGTCGAGCGGCAGGTTGATCGAGAGAACATTGCTGCCTATCAGCGCTGTCGCGTCGCCAGCTTCGACGCTTTGCCAGGGCGCAGCCATATTGGCACCGCCACCGGTGTTGCGCACGGCCATTTCCAAGGTTGTGCCGTTGACGAAGACGGGGGCGGCAAAGCGCAGGCGCATTAGGGCCCCTGCGGCGACCACGGTGCCCCGGGAGGTGGTGGACAGGCGGCGGTAGGCCGTCGCATCGAGCGAGTCTCCCGCTGCATCAAAGGGAAATTGGGCACCATCACCGAGCAGGATGCGGAAGTAGCGAATCGGACCCTGCTGGTCGGCCTTTAGGTCTTGATAGGCGGTTTCGGAGACCTCGGATAGTTGGGCGTCCGCGGTGCGGCGGAAATAGCGGACATCGCCCTGTTCTTCCACCTCG
>VXZF01000223.1:2065-4799 GCA_009845645.1 Gemmatimonadota bacterium
TTGGGCGTCCGCGGTGCGGCGGAAATAGCGGACATCGCCCTGTTCTTCCACCTCGAGCAGGCCATAGGCTGCATCCGTTAGCGGCAGGCCATCTGCGGTCACCGGCACTTGTTCGCCTTCGGAGGTGAGGCGGTTGTAAATGCGGGGTGCGTCCGCAAGCGCGTTGAGAGATTCGGGCAGGCGCACCCAAAGCGAATCGGAGTTAGAATTCAGCAGTTCGAGTTGGCTGCCATCCCCATCGGCAAAAACGGTAGGGTCTCCCGAGGGTGAGAAGATCCGCTCCGCTCCAACGGCGCTGTCTTGGATGCCCACTTCGAGAAGTTCCAGATCTTGGGAAGGAGGCATGACGAGGAGAATTTCGTCGAAGCCGACGCTGCGCGAGGAAGTGGGAGACTCTATAAACTGGGACTGGACAAAGACGTCGAAGGTCTCGGTCCGTCCTGGCACTGTTGCTTCAGGCGGCCATAGCTCGGCCACTATGTTGGAGGCTACCGGGTTGACGAGTTCGATGTCTATAGAGTTGATCGCCGCGGCAATATTGCGGTCGGTGGTCTCCATTTTAACTTGGATCTGCATGAACTTGCGCAACCCCGGCGAAGTGACGCGATCTCCCGACTGCTGATAGGTTCGGCTCCAGGGGCTCCAGCCTCTGGCGGGCACGAAAGAGGTATCGATCGGCCCCTTGTAGCTACCGAGCAAACCGTCCCAGGCATCAAAAGTGATTTCGGTACCGGCTTTGTCGAAGTAGCGGATGGTTTTGCCCAGCAGATCGCCGGACCGGGTGCGAATTTCGAGGTTGGTGCCGAGTGGGGCCTCACTGTCGTAGGTGATGCGACCAAAGTTGCGAATGGCTGGCAACTCGATCAGGTCCGAGGTCAGCACTACTTCGGCGGGGTAGCCTTGGGAAAAGATCTGGTATTCGCCGATATCGGCACCCGTATTGTAGCCGCCGCGGCGGCCGGGATCCACGGAGACGACAGTCATTTCGAGGAAGCGGAGTTCTATCCCGTCATACGTGTCGAGGAGGTGCTCGTAGCGGTCGACGCTGTTGTCTTCGCGCTCTCGCGGGCTGATGCGGTGCCACTTCAAGCGGCCGGAGGAATCCCGCGAGCCATCCGAGCCGCGCATGATATAGCCGTCGATAAAGCGCCGCCGCCCCGAAGTAGAGACCGTTATGGCGTCGAGGAAGAAGGAAGCACCCATATCGACGGTCAGCACGCCGCGCTCGATGAGCGGGGACCAGACTAGGTGCAGAAAGTTGGTATTGTAGTCGCCGTCGAAGCCTGGGCCGGGCGAGAAATTTTCCCCTGAGAGATAGAGGCTGCCACCGCCCACGACGATCCCCGGGCTGATGTTGTCGCCAAAGCCCCAAATCTCGATGTCGGCTAGGCGGGGCCGCTCGCGGATGAAGAATTTTTTAGCTCCCTGCCTTTCGGGTGGCAAGTTGTCGTAGAAAGTTTCCACCGGCTCTTCGAGGCGGCTCTGGTCCAGGCGCTCCTCAAAACCCTGCTGGTCTTTGACAAAGTAAACGATGTCGCCTTGGTCTGACGGGTCGAGCGCTAACCACTGCTCTTCATCGACTTCAGTGCCGCGGCCGGCGCGAGTATCAGTGACGACGATGCGAATGACCTGCACCAGCCTGCCGCGCCAGCTAGGAGAGCTTCGCGGCTGCTCCAGCGCGAAGCTGAAGTCGCGCTGGTCGCGGTTGGGTGCTTGCGTACCGCCGACGCGGACTAACTCTACTTCGGCGGCATCTTCAAGAATGGCTTCTTGGTCGGGCGCTATTAGGACCCGGAAGCGCAAGAATGGGTCGCCGAGTTCTTCGCCTACGAAGCGCAACAAGATCTCATCGACGGCCACGACCCGGCCCAAGTCCACCTCGATCCACCAGTTGTCGAGGGGATCGTTGCGGTCTGGTTCCCAGTAGGTGTTCGGATCGCCATCGAGGATGTTTTTCGCTGCTTGCGGATTAGAGCCTACTCGACTGATACCTGGCCGGGCGAAGTGGGTATAGAGGGGGTTGTCTTTTCTGTCGGTAATGACGTTGCCCTTCACATCGAGCGTGAAGGTGCTGTCGATGTTGAGGATGGCGTGCTCGCTTTTCTTGCGCCTGAAATCGGTCAGCGGGCGGGTATAGGTATCTTGATCGTCGAGGATATTGTAGCGCTGGCGCGAGTAGTGGGGTTGAACCCCTCCTTCGGGTATCACGTCAACGGCATGGACGGGTAGTTGCCAGTTGCGCCAGTGCTCGGCGGTCTCGACGACGATGCTGTTGTTGGTAACCCGATGTCCTTTGTTGCGCTGAGCCAGTGCCTCGCGCCCGTCGGCGAGAAGGCCGAGGCAAAAAACCAAGGCGCAGAAGAGAGGCAACGACTGGACGAGTCGCTTGCTGGAATGTCCCATAGCTACCTCCTGATTGGGCAGGCGGCGGATCTCCACTTGATGGACCAGAGGGCCTTGGCCCATCAACCTTGTGTGTAGAATACTAATTTGGCAGGGCTGCGTAAAGGGATTTAGAAGCCGTCAGAAAACCCCGGTGGAGCCTGAGAAATAGTCAGACCGGCTTCTTAGCGCCGCAAGAGACTGTCGGGCACAGCTTCGCGCAGGCGCGTTTCGTCGATCTTGATCTGGTTGGAGTACTTTTCTCGCAATTTCTCCAACAGGTCTTGCAGACGCCAGTGTTCCCGTTCGCGGCGCAGCAGGGCGGCGGCCCGCCTCCGAACCTGTTCATAGG
>VXZF01000466.1 GCA_009845645.1 Gemmatimonadota bacterium
TTACCAGCTTGCGCGTGGCCGCCGCCGCTCGGCTCATGCGCGGCGAACCGGCCATCGTCGTCGCCCCGGCATCGGCCCTGCTCGATCCGCTAATCCCGCCCCATGCCCTTGAATTGGGCACGGAGGTCCTCAAAGTAGGAGAGGAACGCGACCTCGACGGGCTCTGCTCGCATTGGGTCGCCTGTGGCTTTGACCGCGTGGCAGCCATCGACGGCATCGGGCAGTTTAGCCTGCGCGGCGGCATCCTCGACATATATCCTTTCGGCGTTGAGCATCCCTACCGCTGCGAGTTCTTTGGCGATGAGATCGAATCCATCCGCTGCTTCGACGTCAGCACTCAGCGCTCGCTGAGCACCTGCGAAGAGGCTTGGGTGCTGCCAGCGCGCGAGGTGCTGCTCGATTCTCCCTTTTACGAAGATTACCTCCAGCGGATCGAGGCTGCTGGCGCGGCAAAAGCCCTCAATCCGCTGAAAGACCAGCTAGAGCTAGGCGAGTCGCTCGACGGCATTGAGTGCTATACCTCCCTACTCTATGGCCGCGACGAAGGGCTTTTCGAGTACTTCAAGAAGCCGGTGCTCTTTTTGGAGGAGCGCGAGGAAATCACCGAAGCCCTCGACAAGGCCATAGCCAAGCCGCGCCAAGAGTACGAGCGGTCGCGGCACAAAGAATCGCTGCTGCCCCCATCGGCACTCCTGCGCGACGGGGATTGGCTCCTCGCGCAGCTAGACAACCGCACCCGGCTCGAACCAGCGCCCTTGGGTCAGCTCGACAACGCCATCCGCTTCGGGGCCACAGAGCCGCGCGTCTTTGCCGGCGAGCGCGCCCTCCTCCAGCAGGAAATCGACCGGCTCGCAACCGAGTCCTACGCCATCCACATCCGCTGCGAAACCAAGGGGCAGGCCAGCCGCTTACAGGAAATCTTCGCCGATTGTCCCGAGATCCACTTCGGGCTTGGCTCGCTGCACCGGGGCTTTACCTTTCCGCAAGCCCAGCTAGCCCTGCTCAACGACCACGAGATCTTCAGCCGCCAGAAGCGCCGCTATCGCTACCGCCGGTTCAAGGCAGCCAAGTCCATCGCCAACTACGGAGCCTTGCAGCGCGGCGATTTCGCCGTCCACATCGACCACGGCATTGGCCGCTACTCGGGCATCCGCCGCCTGCGGATCGGCGGACGCGAGCACGATTGCCTCGTCGTGGCCTATCAGGACCAAGACCGCGTCTTCGTCCCCGTCGAACAACTCGACCGCCTGCGCAAGTATTCCAGCGCCGAGGGCGAGGTGCCTCTGCTCAGCAAGCTGGGCAGTGCTGCTTGGGAAAAACTCAAGGAGCGCACGCGCGAAGAGATCTTCAAAATGGCCAGCGAGTTGGTGCACCTCTACGCCGAGCGCAAGGCCCGGCCTGGCTTTGTATTCTCAGCCGATGGTACTCTGCACCGCGAGCTAGAGGCGGCCTTTCCCTTCCAAGAGACGCCCGACCAGTTGCGCACCATGGAAGAGGTCAAAAAGGACATGGAAGCGCCGCATCCGATGGATCGCCTAGTCTGCGGCGACGTTGGCTACGGCAAGACCGAAGTCGCCGTGCGCGCTGCCTTCAAGGCCCTCTGCGACCACAAACAGACCGCCGTGTTAGTGCCCACCACTATTCTCGCCGAGCAGCACTACCAGACCTTCTCGGAACGCATGGGGCACACCCCAGCGCGCGTCGAGGTGCTCAGCCGCTTCCGCTCCTCCAAGGAACAGCAGCAGATTCTCCGAGACCTCAAAAACGGCCACATCGATATACTCATCGGCACTCATCGCATCCTCTCCAAGGACATCCGCTTCCGCGACTTAGGGCTCTTGATCGTCGATGAAGAGCAGCGCTTTGGGGTCCGCCACAAGGAGCGGCTCAAGCAGCTCAAGCGGCTCGTTGATGTGCTAACCCTGACGGCGACCCCGATCCCGCGCACCCTGCACATGTCGATGATGGGCGCTCGGGACATGTCGGTGATCAACACTCCGCCGCAGGATCGCCTGCCCATCCACACCGAGATCCTAGCTTTTGACGAGGCCCGCATTGCCGAGGCCATTCACCGCGAGGTCGAGCGCGGCGGTCAGGTTTACGTCGTCCACAACCGAGTGCAGTCGATTCAGCGGCTCGGGGAATACCTGCAAGACCTCCTGCCGCAAGTGCGCTTCGGCATCGCCCACGGGCAGATGCCCCCTAGGCAGCTAGAGAAGGTCATGGTCAATTTCTTGGAACGAAAGTACGACTGTTTAGTCTGCACTATGATCATTGAATCGGGTATCGACATCCCTTCGGTCAACACCATCATCGTCAACCGCGCCGACGCGCTGGGCCTGAGCCAACTCTACCAAATCAGAGGCCGGGTCGGCCGCTCCAACGAGCGCGCCTACGCCTATCTGCTGGTGCCCAAGGGCAAAAAGCTGACCAAGAAGAGCCGCATGCGCCTGCGCGCCATTGAGGAATTCGCCGATTTGGGGTCTGGGTTCAACATCGCCATGCGCGATCTAGAGATTCGCGGTGCTGGCAACCTAGTCGGGGCACAGCAACACGGATTTATTGCCGCGGTCGGCTTCGACCTCTACTGCCGCTTGCTCGACGAGGCCATGCGCGAAATCAAGGGCGAGTACTCGCTCGACAACCCCGAACCGGAGATAAAAATCGCAGTCTCAGCTTATATTCCAGATGAGTACCTGCGCGACTCAGACCAAAAGATGGAGTTCTACCAGCGCTTAGCTGACGCTGGCCGCATTGTCGAACTTTTGGATATCCGCGAAGAGATGCAGGATCGCTTTGGCCGCCTGCCCCAGCCAGCGCGCTCGCTAATGCACATCATGGAAATCAAGATCATGGCCCGCCAACTCGGCCTCGCAAGCGTTCAGTTAGAGCAGAGTCGCTTGCGCCTCGCCTTTCCGTCAGACAAGCCAGTCTCACCAGCCGACATCCAAAAGATGGTGGAACAATGTTCCGCCCAGCTAGACTTCGACTTGGGCGAACAGCTCAAGATCGAGGCCTGGGTGCCGGGCCGCGACGAGATAGAGCGCTTGGAAAAGGCGCGCAATACCCTGGAGGAAATCCTCTGAACGCACTGCTTGCCATCGCGCTCGCACTCAGCGTGCTGCCGGGGTGCGAATCGTCGAGCACCCGCGACATCATCGCCCGCGTCGGAGACGCCGCGCTCACCGAGAGCGAGCTCGCCAGCCAACTCGTGCCCGGCCTCGACGCCGAGCTAGCCGAAGAGGAGCGGACGCAACTCATCGAGGACTGGGTGCGCCAAGAGTTGCTCTATCAGGAAGCGCTCGCCCGCGGGCTTCACCAACAAGAGCGGCTCAAAACGCTCCTAGCGCAGATGCGGCGAGACCTGCTGGTGGCGGCCTTGCTCGACTCCGAGTTCCAAGACCAAGAACTCGTCTTCAGCGAGGCCGAAATCCATCGCTACTACGACGAGCATCAAGCCGATTTTCGTCGGCAGCACCCCCAGATTCGGGCGCGGCACATCCTGCTGACCAGCCAGCGCGAGGCCAGTGCCCGGCGTCAAACTCTGCTGCAGCGCGGCGAGCGTTTTGCCGAGGCGGCTCGCAAGTACTCGCACGATGCCGCCACCCGCAACGAGGGAGGCGAGTTGGGCTATTTCTCCGAACTAGAAAATCCCACCCTGTGGGCCGCGTGCCAAGGACTACCGCTCAAAATCATCTCCGAGCCAGTGCCGACCGAGTACGGCTATCACCTCATTCAGGTCTTAGAGCACTGCGAGGCCGGCACGGTCCGCGACCTAACGCAGGTGCGCTCCCAGATTGTCGAGGCGCTGGTGCGTAAGCATCATCAATCTCAACTCGACCAACTCGTCGCCAAACTCAAAAAATCCACAGACTGGGCTATCGTGGCCCCCACCAATCCCTGATTATGCTACTGCATTCGCCAAATCGCCTGTTGTTAGCGCTCTGCCTCGCCCTGTGTATCGCGCCACGAGCAAGGGCCTTGCCCGAACTCATCGACCGCATCGTCGCCACCGTTGACAACCACACGATCCTCTGGTCCGAACTCAACTACCGACTGCGCTTTGAGGCCGAGCAGCGCGGGCTGTCAGTCTTTGCCGAATCCGAGCAAATCAAGGCGCTCCGCCGCGAGATCCTCGACGCCATGATCGACGAGCAAGTACTGGTTCTCAAGGCCCAACAGGACAGTATTCAGATCGACCCCTCCGAAGTTGAAGAAATGCTCGGCCAGCAGTTCCAGATGGCCAAGAGCAGCATGGACGACGGAGAATTCGCGCAGATGCTAGAGCGCGTGGGCTTGAGCGAACGCCAACTCAAGGCTCGCTACCGCAAGGAAATTCGCCATCGCCTACTCTCGCGCCAGATGCGCGCCTTTGTCTCGTACCGGGTACACGTCAGCCACCGCGACGTAGAAGAATTCCTCATCGCCCACCAAGACACCTTGCCTTCCCAAATCTCGCTCAGCCACATTCTGATCCAGGTCCTGCCCAGCGATGAAGTGCTAAAAGAAAAGCGGGCGCGGGTCGAAGAGATCCAGGCTCTGCTGGACGCTGGCGGCGATTTCGCTACCATAGCCCGCACTCACTCTGAAGATCCCGGCAGCGCCTCGCTCGGCGGCGACTTGGGCTGTTTCTCGCCTGGGACCTTGGTGCCCGAGTTCGAGGAAGCGGCCTTTGCCCTCAAACCAGGCCAGACCAGCGAGCCGGTCTTGAGTCCGTATGGCTACCACTTGATCCAGGTGCGCGAAAAGCGCGAAGACTCCATCTGCGCCAGCCACATTCTCGTC
>VXZF01000572.1 GCA_009845645.1 Gemmatimonadota bacterium
GTGACGAGCATTTCCACGCGCCAGGACCGCGACACGCGAGCCGTGCCGACTGGTTTGGCCGATGGCTACCACGCCTTGGCTCATTTAAACGACAATGGTTTGTACGCAGCGGTTGCCGACTGGTTGGTCGCGCGCGGCGGCAGCGGTTTGGTCTGCCTGCCGAACTACGTCCTGCATCCCGAGTGGCGAACGATGTGTATAGAGCGGATGCCTTTGCCCGAGCGCTATAGCCGCGTCTATCCCGCGTCCGGCTTGTGGCGAGTGCGTCGGGGCGCGGTCAGTGCTACGGCTGCGGCTGGTCTGACCGCGCCCTTTAGTATGGTTTGCGGGCAGGCCGAATTAGCGGCGGTGAAGCTATCATCGACCTATTTTGCTACCGGACAATTTATCGGTGAGGAGTTTGCTGAAGCGGGCAAGGGGGTGCGGATGCAGCACAAGGGCCGCAACCGCATCTACCCAGAAAAGGATTACGTAGGGGGGATTTACTGGCTGCCGATTGCCGAGCAAGTCAATGCCGACAACTGGCGAGAGGTGCGAGGTCGGCGACAGACCTATGAGTTGCCGCCGCTGGAAGTCGAGTTACACGTCGAAGAGGTGGCCGGCGGTTTTGACCTCCACATCCGCACCACAGGGGGCGTCGATGGGGTGCCCTTTCAGATTGAAGGGGTCTTCGAGCCGGGCGGTGCCTTGGAGATGGACAGCGCGCTCGTCGAGGGCCGCGCTGGTCACACGGTCTTTCTCAAAGCGGGCTACGCGCTCTACCGGGTGGGCGACGACGCCATCCGCCTTGGCCCAGGGGCTATGGATCACACCATGTGGCGGATGCGCAACAGCGAGATCGACGAGGGACGTTTGCGGGTACTCATCGCCCTGCGGACGCCGGTGGAGCGGACCTTGGAAATCCGCTGTGGGCAGTGGTCGGACGCGAAGGGTGGGTTTTTATTTATTGGTTAAGAAGATGCTTCGTATTTTTTGCGCTAAGTCATCCGTCTGAATTAGCAATGTCCTCACAATTCGACATAGAGGACGCAAAATAAGGGCGGCAGAGTGGGATTAGTCGCGGTTTGGTGTTTTTTCACGTTTGAAGGAGCGGTGAAACTGAGCCAGCACTTTGATTATTCTTACGGTTAGACGAGTTCGGAGTAAACACATTGTCGGTGCGTGACGAGATCACCATCGAACAACGGATGAGCCTTGTGAGTTCGGAAGTTTCATCCACTTGGGCACAACAAGAACCTCGTTTCCTATGCACCGGTTATTTGCTGTATACATTAATGAGTATGGTCGAATATGTGCCCAACCGCTGTACATAGATCGGATTTGGGGACAATCATCATAAGTCAATACCCACGCCTTGTCTGCTATCGATCTAAGGCGATTTGCAAGAGCTTGATGGTATTCTGTATTGAGAGTATCAAGATATAATGTCGGTCCTTTTCCAAAATACGGTGGATCTATAAAAAACATCGTTTTCTCTGTATGCATCTTATCAAGAAACTCAATACCATCATCGCAAGATACTATGATACGTTCCCGATATTCTGCAATTTTTTTGCACCGACTCTGGAGGCTCGCTTTATTGATTCTCGCATCTAGTTTCCATTTTCCGTTTTGCTCGATTCCACCAATCGGACCTCCATTTACAATTATACCAGACCGATTACACCGATTTAGGAAAAATGTTGCGAATCCTCTCCTAACTCTAGAAATACGGTTACGCTTTCTATAATTATCACGTTGAATAAACCATTCCTTCATATTTACTTCCGTGCTAGACAAGAGGTCGAGGAAACGTTTATGCTGATTGACGAGACTCCACCAAAAATCATGTATTGCCATATCTGCATCGTTAATGAATATTTTTTTTGTATATTCTAAATACAATAGTGTAAGGGATGCACCTGCACCTCCTGCATATGGTTCAGCAATGGTATAGCCGCCAAGATTATTGAGCGTTCTGATTTGGCCTAATAAATCAGCCATAGCTGATTTTCCACCAGGATAGCGAAGCGGACTCGAAATTTTCATTGTAACAGATCCTTAAGTACTCTGATCAAGCATCAGTCGGAATAGAGGCTCAGTACGATTCCAAAACTGTAGAATGTCCCGTTCTCCTGGGAAGTCAGTATGGTGGACAAAAGCATGGAGATCGCTTATGGAGAATGGTGCCGCTCGATCATAGCGCAGTGCTTTCTCTACCATTGTGGCATCGTCGCTAGACAGTTGCTTCTTTGCTATGGAAACGATCTTCGGTGCCATGTGTTTCATAGTAAGTGACTGATTAGTGGGAAGTTTGCCTTTCTTGTTGAGATCTTCTTTGATCTTTTTTAAGTGACCAGTACGATCAAGATAATCTCTGACCGCAAGCTCCAAAAACACACGTAGTAATACTGCACCAGCATTTGGGTACTGGGCTCTTTTCAAACGAATTAATTCCCTACGAATATCGACAAGTCGTTCATTACCAGATCGTACTTTGAAACTGCTTGGTACCACAGTTTGACTAGTCTGTTTTGTCCTCTTGACAGGTGCTTTGGGTTTTGGAGTAGCCACTGATTTTCCTGGGATGATATCTCCTGGTACAAACTGTCCCCGTTTCTTTGCGGCGACGGCTTGTGGATTACGTTTTTCGAAATAATCTCGAATATCGTCGTTCTTATTCAAAGTTCGGGATGATTCTTTTTGGAGGGCGATATCTGTGACGAGATGTGTAAACGCCTGTAGGAATTCGCGTTTCGTCGTCGTACCACGAAGGCCATGATGTGTATCTGGTTCCACCTTGAGAAACTCCCGACCAACTGACGAATCGAACACACGTTCAAGAGTACTGAACATTTTTACACGAGGATTGTCAATTTTTGCCTTGATTTCAGTAGGAACTTCAAGTGCCCGAGTCATTTCGGCGATAGCTCTAGTCTGTTTCGCTTTCTGGATATCTTGCTCACTAAAGCCAAGTTCATCGCTTAGTCTGGCATTGTCGTAGCCTTCCTCCAGTTTTGATAGAATAAAGCTCGCACGATTCTCTGCTTGCCATGCAAGTACCGGGGTCCCGATGTGGCGTCCAGCGATCAGACGATCGGTGGCGCGCCTACTTGGGGCGACGACTACAGGAACCCTAGCAATTGCATCAACGTTAGTTTGACGAGACAGATGTTCGACCTGCTTCGCAACTTTACCCGTCAACAGATCTGGCTCTTTCAAGGCTTTCAACGCCGCTAGACGACGGTTCCCCTCTACGACCACGTGGTGATGGTTATCAATAATCGCGAGTAGAGGTTCGTTCTCGAAATATCCCCGAGTAGCTATGCTACGAGCGACTTCCAACGCCTTGTCGTGATCGAAGAGATATTGGATGATTTCTCGAGGTGCACGCGTCTCGGTTTCTCGCCCGAGACGCGGATTTTTCTCGTCGAGAAATAGATTCGCTACCAAGAGACGTTTGGTCTTCCAGACTGCTTCAGTCATGACACTCCTCTAGTAGATATTTTGCGAAATGTGGAGAGAAGACCATTCCGATCAACGTTGAATAGTCTAGAGCATCTCTCCTTTGATATAGGCGATATGGTCCCGACCTCGGTGTAGTAGGCACCTCGTTATCTGTCCCAATTCCGTGGACATAGGTCGATGACACTTCCCACTGTCCGTGGGTGACAGATATGGCATACAAATATAATAAAGGCAAGGCCCTTTTGGGTATTCTCTGTCAAGGAACCGAGCGCGTGAGGGACAGACTAGCTTCCCGGTCCCGGGGCATGGGATGCCAGGATCTGAGGTAGCGCAGAAGCCGGAATCGAGACGGGTCGGACGCGAAGGGAGGGTTTTTATAAATTGCCCCCGGCCCACCGCACTCCTTGCGCCATCATCTGCTGCATACCTAGGCGCGCAAATGTTCCCGGGCCGTGTCCCAACGCCGTGTAAAACACGCGCCCCGCGCCGTACGGTTTGACCCACGCTAGGGGATGCTGTTGGCCGCTCCACTCGGCGGTGGCCAAGATGCGGATGGCTGGATCCCACGCCGACATGTAGATCTCGTCTTCCACGTCAAAATCGGGCACGCCATTCGTAACGGGGTGATCGCCGTCGATAATGGAGACAGTGAAGGCCGACCCCGGTGGGTGCCAGTTGGCGTGACCGCCAAGCAGATCCACGGCTTTGCCGCCAATACACCACGCAGTGCCGTGGATGCCGACTAGCCCTTTGCCACCGGCGACAAAGTCGAACACCCCTTCTTCTTGCGCGGGCGTCAGCTCGGGCACTTGCTGCACGGTACCGTCTTCCTGCCGCTCGCCTCGCGTAAAGCCGGAGCCGTGGATCAGCACATCGAAATCGCGCAGACCATCTGACGCCAACACATCCTTGTCGTCGTCGAGCGCGACGGACAGATCGTCGTACGCGCTCAAAAACTCGTGGATGACCGGGGCACTGGCCGCAAATCCATGGTTTGAGCCGGATAAAATTAGGACGTTCATGTGGCCTCCTGTGTTAGGGTAGGGGTTGTCGACATGTTTCTACTTAGCTGAAGAGGTCAGGCGGCGGCTCCTCTCATACGGCATAGGACACCGAGCCGTCGGTGCGCAGGGGTGTGGAGGCATTGTTGATGGGTTTGTAGGGAGTTTGCTCGATTAATGCATCGTCTAACTCCACGCCGAGGCCCGGGGCTTGGGGAATCGGGATGTACCCGCCTTCGCGCTTATATGCGCACTGGTAGATCGCGTTGTGCGGGGCTTCGTCGCCTTTGGTGTACTCTTGGGTAATAAAATTGGGAATCGAGGCGTCGAGGTGCA
>VXZF01000337.1 GCA_009845645.1 Gemmatimonadota bacterium
CGCTAGAAAGGTGATACCGAATGCGCATTGCAACAGCAGGTTTTTCTCACGAGTCGAATTCGTTCTATTCGCAGCCGACGCAGTTGGCGGACTTCGGGGTCTGTGAAGGTGCGGATGTGATTAGCCAGTACGAGGGAACTTTCCACGAGATTGCCGGCTACATCGCCGGGGCTGAGGAGTTTGGCTATGAACTCTATCCGCTCTTGGCGACGTCGGCGATGCCGGGTGGCCCGGTGACCGCGGACACGTACGAGCACTTTGTCGGGCGCATCCTCAGCGGACTTGAGGCAGCCCCCAAGCTCGATGGGGTGCTGTTGGCACTGCACGGGGCCATGGTCGCCGAGGAGTTCCCTCAGGCTGACGGAGAGACCGTGCGCCGGGTGCGCGCGCTGGTGGGCGACTTGCCCATTGCCGTGACCCACGACTACCACGCCAACGTGCCCCCGGAGTTGGTGGCTGCGGCCGATTCCTTGATCATCTACAAGACCAATCCCCACATCGACCAGCGGGAACGAGGCTTGCAGGCTGCGTCCATTTTGACGCGGCAGATTCGCGGCGAGATCCAGCCCAAGATGGCGCTGGTCAAACCAGAGGTGCTTTTCAACATCTACTTCCACAACACGAGTGTCGCGCCCATGCAGCCGCTGATGCAGGCGGCGATTGAGTTGGAGTCCCAGGCGGGCATTCTCGGGTGCAGTATCGCCGGGGGCTACCAATACGCGGATGTGCCCTATATGGGTCCGGCGATTGTGGTGATTGCGGACGGAGACGAAGAAAGGGCGCAGCGCGAGGCCGAGCGGTTGGGCGAGCAGATGTGGGCCAGCCGCGACCAGCTAAAGCACTCGGTGCCCGATCCAGCCGAGGCCGTGCGATTGGCGTTGGCGAGCGAGGAGACGCCTGTGTGCCTGCTCGACATGGGCGACAACATCGGCGGCGGCTCGTCCGGGGACTCGACGTTTGTGTTGGAGCAGTTGCTCGCGCAGGGGGCGGACGGCTGGGTCGTGTCGGTCTGGGACATCGAAAGCGCGCAGGCGTGCTTTGCGGCTGGCGTCGGCGGGCAGGTTCAGCTTCGCGTGGGCGGCAAGACCGACGACATGCACGGGCCGACCTTGGAGATCGCCGGCCGGGTGCGAACGCTGCACGATGGGTCGTACGAAGAGCGCGAGCGCCGGCACGGTGGGGGTCGCTATTTCAATCAGGGGCCGACCGCGGTTGTACAAGTCGAACAGGCCGGGAGCAAAGGGCTGCTCTTGCTCAACAGCGAGCGGTCCTGTCCCAACAGCATCCACCAGATCACCTGTGCGGGGATCCAGCCCGAGCATCAGCGTATCTTGGTGGCCAAGGGCGCGGTGGCACCTAGAGCGGCTTACGAGCCGGTGTGTGGTCGTCTAATCGAGGTGGCTTCGGGCGGGGCGACGGCGATTGACCGGCCCGCCGATGATTACCAGCTAGCGCGTAAATCGCTTTATGAGTGGCGTTGACAGGCGCGAGAGGGACGGCTAGCTTAGGCCACCTTTAGGATACGACTCGGATGACAAACCCATAGGAGGAAAACTGTTATGACGCTTCGCATCGGCCTAATCGGCGCGGGGGCCAATACCCGCCTACAGCACATTCCCGGTTTTCAAGGCATTGACGGAGTCGAGATAACCGGAGTCTGCAATCGCTCGCGCGAATCAGGCCAACGGATCGCCGACGAGTACGGCATCCCACAGGTCTTTGAGGACTGGCGAGCGCTGATCGCCAGCGACGACGTGGATGCGATCTGCATTGGCACGTGGCCCTATATGCACTGTCCGATGACACTGGCCGGGCTCGAAGCGGGCAAGCACGTGCTGACCGAGGCGCGGATGTGCATGAATCTGGCCGAGGCGCGGCAGATGTACGCGGCCTCGCAGCAAACGGACAAGGTGGCGATGATCGTGCCGGCGCCCTTCTACTTGTCGGCCGAGCCGCTCCTGCTCGACAAGCTGCACAGCGGTTTTTTCGGCGACCTATTGGAAATTCACTTCACCGGCCTCTCCGGCGGCTACAACCCAGATGCGCCGCTGCACTGGCGGCAGCGCCGCGATCTGTCGGGCAACAACATCATGGTGATGGGCATTGGCAACGAGACGGTGCGGCGCTATGCCGGGCACGAAAAGGCCGTGATAGCTTATGGCAAGACGTTTACGACCGAGCGGCTCGACGAGGAGACTGGGCAGAGAGCACCAGCCGATGTACCGGAGAGCTTGGGCATTGTCGCCGAGCTGGAAAGCGGCGCGACCGCGGTCTATCACCTAAGCAGCGTCGCGCGCTTAGGCCCTTCCTTTGGCTTTGCCTTTTACGGAACCAAAGGCTCGTTTAAGATGGACGAGAGTGGGATATGGATAGCTGGCGAGAGCGACGACGAGTACCAGTCCTTCGACATCCCCGAGCATCCGCGCGACGGCTGGCAGGTGGAAGAGGACTTTGTCGATGCCATCCGCGACGGCCGGCCCGTGACCCACACCAGCTTTGCCGACGGCGTCAAATACATGGAGTTTACCGAGGCCGTGCAGATCAGCATGGCGGAAGGACGTCGGGTGGAACTGCCGCTCGATTGATGGGGCGAAAGATGAGAGCGGAGAAGCGGCTGAGGCTTTTGCCTCGGCCGCTTTTTTATTGGTCGATTCGCTCGCCGCAGTGCGGGCAGCGGCGCTCTGGGTCTTCTGACCGATGAGCCGCTAGGGCGTCGACAAATCCCGCGCCGAGAAGGCCAGCCGGCAGCGCGAACATGCCAATTCCCAAGATGGCGATGACCGCGGCGATGGTCTGGCCGAGGGCGGTGATTGGATAGGTGTCGCCGTAGCCGACCGTGGTCAAGGTGACGATGCTCCACCACATGGTGGCCGGGATACTGGTAAAGACCTCGGGTTGGTCCTCGTGCTCGACGAGGTACATCAGCGACGAGGAGAGGGCCAACAGGATCAGGAGCACTAAGAAGATGCTGACAAGTTCCTCTTTGCGATCGGCAATGACGTGGCCGAGCAAGCGCAGGGCGCGGAAGTAGCGCACCAGCTTGAGGACGCGGAAGATGCGGATCACGCGGATTACGCGGATAAAGCGCGCATCTACAGTCGGGGGCGGCAGGAACAAGGGGAGGATAGCGAGGAAGTCGATGATGGCGAGGGGCGTCAAGACAAAGCGAATGCGCCCGGTCACGGGATGCGAAAACCGCGGGTTGGCGGTAATGGCCCACAGGCGCACTAGGTATTCAATCGCGAACACGGTCAGTGAGAAATCCTCAAAAAGTTCAAAGGCGGCGCGATTGAGGTTGTAGATAGGCTCGACGGTTTCGAGGATCAGGGCGACGATGTTGAGCAAAATCAGGACGATGATGGCCACATCGACGATGCGCCCTGGCTCATAGTCTGGCTCGATAAAGTGATAGACGCGCTCTTTGAGGCTCATGTGCTTACTCCCACTCAGCGAAGACCTCCTCGGCCAGCCCGAAGGCGGTGGTCATGCCGTTGCCGCCGATGCCGTTGACGATGGTTACGCCGCGCGCCGGCTCGGCGATGAAAGTGGCTTGGTCGGGGTGTTTGGCGTAGATGCCGTGCCAGCGCTGGGCGATGTGCAGGGCTGGAGCGGCGAGGAAGGTCTGGAGATAGTCGAGGATTAGCTGGTCGATTGCGGGGTTGTCAAACGGGTTGACGACCCAGTCGTACTCGTGCGAGTCGCCGATGATGATCTCGCCGAGGCCGTTTTGCGAGGCCATGACGTGGATGCCCCAGCGGTCGAATTCGGGGCGCTCATCGGCAATTCGCTGAGTGTAGGCGGCCAGTGTTTGACAGGACTCGAAGGCTGGGTAATGGCGCAGCGTAAGCCCGGCGGCCAGCATCGGCCCGAGACGCCAGTTGCCGGGCTGGGGCGCGGTGCGCATCATCTGCAACTTGCAGCGGGTGAGTCCGCTGTTGGCAAATAGTTGGGGGTAGAGCGATTCAAAGTCGGCACCGCTGCAGACGATGGCACGGTCAACGGACCAAGTTTCCGCTGGCGTGTGGATTCGGGGCAGGTCGATGTGGTGGACTGGGGTGGAGAAGCGGAGGGTGATGCCGTACTCGCGCGCTAAGTAATCTGGCAGCGCGGCGATGGCTTCGCGGGGATCGACGCAGAGTTCGGTCGCGCTCCAGAGGCCGCCTTTGAGTCCAGCGGGCTGCACGGCGTGGCTGAGCGCGAGTACGGCGTCCCGGTCGAGCAACTCGACTGCGTAGCCGAGGGCCGGGGCGTGGTCGGCAAATTCCGCCAGTACGGCGCACTCGTCGTCGGCATAAGCTAGGTGCAAGGAGCCGGTCTGGGCGCACCAGATGCCCGCTTTAGGGGCGAGGTCGAGCCATAGATGGCGCGTGCGGAGGGCGCGTTGGTGAATGAGACCGGGGGCTTGGCCGATGGGCCAGATCATGCCAAAGTTGCGGATAGAGGCTCCTTGGGCTTGGGGCGTGCGCTCGAAGAGGACGACGCGATGGCCGCGCTTGGCCGCGGCAAGGGCGTGGGCCAACCCGACGATGCCAGCGCCGACTACGGCGATATCCGCTTTGAGGTCGGGCATGGTAGAGGCTGGTAGTAGTTGTGGGGATGCATCAGGCTAGGACTCCATTGCAAAGAAAGTCAAAGAGGTCCCAGTTGCGCGCTTGGCCCGAGGCCAATAACTCGGCGTATTGGTCGGTTAGCGGCCTATTGCAGATCATGGGGACCACGCCTTCGTGCAGACCGCCGTGCGAGCGCAGGCCCTCGGCGACGTCGGCGAGTTCGTGCCAGTC
>VXZF01000646.1 GCA_009845645.1 Gemmatimonadota bacterium
CGTACTCTGAAAAGTTGCCCTCGAACCAATAGACTTGGCTGTCGCCCTCAAACGCTAGAATGTGCGTGGCGATGCGGTCTAAAAACCACCTGTCGTGGCTGATGACTACCACGCAGCCGGCGAAGTTCTCCAACCCCTCCTCCAGTGCGCGCAGCGTATGCACGTCTAGGTCGTTGGTCGGCTCGTCGAGCAAGAACACATTGGCCTGCTCCTTGAGTACTTTGGCCAGATGCACCCGATTGCGCTGCCCGCCCGAGAGCGTACCAACCTTCTGCTGCTGGTCGGTGCCAAGGAAGTTGAAGCGCGCGAGATACGCCCGCGAATTTACCTTGCGCTCGCCTAGCTCAAGCTCTTCTTCGCCGTCCGAGACCTCCTGCCAGACTGTGTTTTCTCCCACTAGGGTTTCTCGGCTCTGATCTACGTACCCCAGTTGCACGGTCTCGCCGATGCGGAGCTGGCCGCTGTCGGCGGTCTCCTGGCCGGTAATCAGCCGGAACAGGGTCGTCTTGCCCGCGCCGTTGGGTCCGATGACTCCGACGATTCCGCCCGAGGGCAGGGCGAAATCCATGTTCTCGAAGATGATGCGATCGCCGTAGCGCTTGCTCACGTCTTTAGCCTCAATTGCGATATCGCCCAGCCGAGGCCCCGGCGGAATGTAGAGCTGTACCTCCTCGTTCCGCTGTACTCGATCCTGATTTAGCAACTCCTCGTAGGCCCTGATCCTGGCTTTGTTCTTCTGCTGCTTGGCCCTTGGCGTCATGCGAATCCACTCCAGCTCGCGCTCCAGCGTCCGCTGCCGTTCGCTCTCGCTCTTTTCTTCTAGTCGCAGGCGCTCCTTTTTTTGTTCTAGCCACGACGAGTAGTTCCCCTTCCACGGAACGCCGCGTCCTTGGTCCAGCTCCAGAATCCAGCCCGCCACATTGTCGAGAAAGTACCGGTCGTGGGTGACGGCGATCACCGTCCCCTGGTACTGATGCAAATGCCCCTCCAGCCACGCCACGGTTTCGGCGTCGAGGTGGTTGGTCGGCTCGTCGAGGAGCAGGATATCCGGCTGGCGGAGCAACAACCGGCAGAGTGCCACCCGCCGCCGCTCGCCGCCCGAGAGCGTGGAGACTTCTTGGTCTTCGGGCGGACAGCGCAAGGCATCCATGGCCATATCCAGCCGACTGTCCAAATCCCAGGCCCCGACCGCGTCGAGCTGTTCGGCCACGGAGGCCTGCCGCTCAATCAGGGCGTTCATGGCGTCGTCGTCCATGGGCTCGGCGAACTGGGCGTTGATGTCTTCGTACTCGCGCAGCAAATCCACCGTCTCCTGCACGCCTTCCTCGACGATCTCCTTGACCGTCTTGCCCTTCTCCAACTCGGGTTCCTGTTCCAGGAATCCCACGGTAAACCCCGGCTGGATGCTAATGGTCCCCTCGTATTCGGAATCGATGCCCGCCATAATCCGCAACAGCGTGCTCTTCCCCGACCCATTCAAGCCCAACACGCCGATTTTGGCCCCGTAGAAATACGACAGTGAAATGTCGGTGATAATCGCCTTCCGGTTGTAGTGCTTGCTCACCTTATACATCGAATAGATGATTTTTTCTGCTTCGCTCATGTCAGCTCAGTCCTTTATACGCTGTGAATACAATGCCTAGGTCTCGCTCAGCCCGCGCCAAGTTCGAATACGGCTGCCGTCCCGGCTCCTGCAAGCACTGCAAGAAGTCCCGCATCATGCCCTTGTAGCCCATCAAGTCCCCTACGCCCGGAAAGTAGAGCCGCTTCCGCCGCCCTCGCAACCGCACGTATAGCCCATTGCACTCGAAGACGATCCGCCCCTCGGTGCCCACAATCCGCGCGTGCTGAAAGGTGCCCTTGGTCAAGCTGAAGGCGTTCCAAGCATAGCGCAACACTAGCTCGGCCCCCGAGGGGTACTCGACTCGCACTATCGAATTCCGCTCCGGTTCGCCCGCTTGGTGTCTGGGGAACTCTGCGGTCACTCGCTGGGGCGCGTCGGCGAACAGGTCCGCTCCGAAGGCCACGAAGTGGATTCCTCCTTCCAGCAGCGCACCGTAGCCACTTTTCCATCCCGTGGCATTTTGCGTAAAGCGTTTGCCGATAATCGCCTGCTGCACTTGGCCGATAAAACCCTGCCGGATGATCCACTTGAGCAGCTTGAGCGAGGGCTTGTAGTAGTAGTTTTCCGCCATCATCAGCAGCGCATCTGGATGGGCCGCCGCGGCCGAGCCAATGGCCGCCAAATCGCTTTCTGTGGCGCACAACGGCTTTTCCACCAGCACCCCCTTGCCGGCTGTCAACGCGGCGACGACCTGCGGCCGATGGGCATCTGGCGGCGAGCTAATCAGCACTGCATCCACCGCGCTATCGAGGACTTCGGCGTACGATGCGAAGACCTGCCCCCCGCTGCATTGGCGGCTGAGGGCCTCTGCGCTGGCCTGCGTGCGGCTGTGAAAGGATAGCTCGACCTTGCCGACGAGGTTTTTCGCGTGCAGGCGACCGATGGTGCCGCATCCTACTAGACAGACCTTCTTCATCGCTTTGCTAGGATTCGTTCGGCGACCCGCAGTGCGTTGGCCGCAATGGTCAAGCTCGGATTTACCCCGCCCGAAGACGGCATGAAGCTGCCGTCGGACACGTAGAGATTTTCACTGTCCCAATAGCGGCAATCCACGTCGAGGACGCCTTCCTCTGGCGCGGTGGCGCAGCGCAGGGTGCCTATGGCGTGAGAGAAGGAATCGATCAAGTAGCGGTAGCGCAGCAGACCACCTGCCTGGCGCAATACGGTTTCTGCTTTGGCCAGCAGGTAATCGCGGCGTCGACAGTCGGCGTCGCTATAGGCGTGCTCTACCTGCACCAGTTCCATGCCGAAGACGTCCTGCTCGCTGGACAATGACACGCGGTTTTCTTGCCTTGGATCGTCCTCGGCAATGCAGAGCAAGTTCTGCATATAGCCAGTCAGCAGCCCGACGAGCGTCTTGAAGCCCCAAGGGGCGTGGTGCCGGATGATGGGGGGCGCTGGCGTGTAGATGTCTTGGATGACGCCCACGGCCGTGCCCAATTCCGCGCGCAGGTCTTCGTAAAAATCGGAAAAGCAGAGCTGTTTGTGGAAGACCTGTTGCGGGTTGGTGCGAAAGGGAAAGATGCAATTGGCAATCCCGTTGCAATGGCGCATGAGAAAGCGCCCAATCAGGGGGTGGTCGAATCCCGAGCGGAGCATCAGGGCCGGACTGTTGAGCGCCCCAGCGGCTAAGACCACTAAGTCGGTTGAGATCGCATGGGCTTGTCGGGAGGCGCTATCTACGTATTCGACCTGCTCGACGCGCCCGCTCCGTTGCACTAGCCGCCGCGCCACCGCGCCGACGATGATCTCCAGTCCGGCCGCCGAGGCAGCGGCCAACACGGTGGAAGCCATGTCGTTTTTGGCCTCCACCTTGCAGGGGAATCCGTCGCAGGTGATGCAGCGCAGGCAGAGGGGCCGGGTGCGGTCGGAAAAGTTGATTGCCAGAGGAATCTTGAACGGTTGTAGCCCTAGGTCTGTCCCCGCTTGGTAAATGCGTTGGGCTGGCGCACTCAGTTCAACGGTGGCATGTGGGTACGCGGTTAGTCCCGGCGGTTCGTGCGGGTCGGTGCCCACCTCGCCGTAGACTCCTAAAAGCTGCTCGGCGCGGGCGTAGTACGGCGCGAGGTCTGCATAGGACAAGGGCCAGCGGGCAAAGTCCGCCGGTCGCAGCCGCAGCGACGCCCCGCCAAAAAAGACCGAGTTACCGCCGACGACCTCGTTGGGATAGGTGCGCTGGAAGGTGCGGCGTCCGTACTGCTTGATCAAAAGGGGTGAGGCCGAGCGGTAGCGCTTTTTCAATAAAATGGTGCGCTGATCCCAGTCGGCGGCGTCGCGCTTGGCCCATTGGCCCCGCTCTAGCAGCGCGGTCTTTAGCCCGGCTTGCACTAGCGCGTGGGCCACCAGCGAGCCGCCGAACCCGGAGCCGATGACTACGGCGTCATAGTGCGCCGCGTTCATGGGCGTAGAGCACGGCCAGCCCGGCGATAATCACCAAGGCCGCGTAGTGGAACTTCTCGCGGGTGGCCAATTCGCGCTGGATGCGGGGCAGGTTCGGTTGGAATTTCCCGGACATGTTGCGCTGGATATAGGTCTTGTAGTACTCGACGGTGAAGCGCTCTAGCCCGCCGTTCATGTAGATGAGAAAACCCAACCCGACTGGGTGCTCGGGATTGCCGAGGAAGTAAAAGAGCGGACTCAAGGCGGCCAAGACGACCCCAGAGCGCTGGAATTTGAGCCACTTGAATCCCTCGAAGGGCGCGTCCTTATAAGCACCCCCCAAGGCCACGAGCAGCCCAGTGCAATACCCGGTTACCAGATAGCCCCAGAAGGTCTTGACGGGTGCGGCTACGAGCAGGAAGGCGAAGACAATGGCGACGATTAGGACCCCCGCGCTATGGCGGACGAGGTCGCTAGTGATCGGGCGGCCAAAGAAGGTAATGCGCGAGGGAACGAAGTACTTTTGCTGGTCTTCGGTGCGGAAGAAGCCCTTGTAGATTTCGGCGAGGAAGCGCTCTAGGCCCATGATCAGGAAGAACATTTGCACGAGGCCGAGGTGCTGGAATTGTGCGCTGAAATACGGGATGAAGTACAGCGGCAAAAAGATCGCGACGTGGAAGTACATGCTGCGCGGAAAGGTCTTGGGCTTGAAGCCCTCATACGGAGCGTCTTTGAACGCGCCCCACAGGCAGGTGTAGAGGCCGGAGA
>VXZF01000416.1 GCA_009845645.1 Gemmatimonadota bacterium
AGGCCCGAGCCAATCGTGCCGCGCCCGCCGATGAGCAAAACCTTGTATTCTGACGCCACTAGCTCTCCTTTCGCGTTGAGATGAAAATTAGCTGGCTTGGTAAATACGTGCAACGGCGCGTTGCAGCCGATTCTGCTATAGTGAATGAATGGGTCTCTACTTGACATTGTAGCTGCTTGATGGCCGTCTTTGTCAGGTTGTGATAAGTGCAGGCCCTGCGACAAAAAATAGAGGATTGTGGAAGATGACAGGATTGGCGCAAACAGCAGCCGATGCGGCGGACCCGGCATTTGCGGCGGTCGTCCCAACCTGGGAGGAGCTGGCCAAGGTGGGCTTTGAATCGCT
The DNA here is from genome assembly GCA_009845645.1 of Gemmatimonadota bacterium. Lineage (GTDB taxonomy): Bacteria > Latescibacterota > UBA2968 > UBA8231 > UBA8231. The sequence goes on from VXZF01000416.1 coordinate 346, forward strand.
CAAATCCTACCAGCATTGGTGTCGGCTCAGCGGCATGGACGATGGCCTAGATCGAGAGCAGCCCGCTAACTGGCTGGAGCGCCACTTGGCCGAGGCCCTAGCACCTAAGCGCCCGCTGACGGAGAAACGCCAGCAGACCCTAGAGCAACTCGCCGCTGGCGAACTCCCCTGGAAGGGCTTCGTCGTAGAATGGCTCGGGCAAGACGCGGAGGCACACAAGGCGTTCCAACGCCTGATTCTGCACATCGATGGCTTCATGAATGTGATAACGGCCAAAAGCGTCTATAGATCGGGGCCTTACCGACACCTAATCCATTGTCTTTTGGCCTTGGCTTGTCACCACCGTCGCTGGATTCGCTCCCTAGAGGAGTGGCGCTGCGTCCCCCCCAAAGGCGGCCATCCCCGGCGCAGCGATCAAATTTTCTCGCTGGCGTGCTATTTGTTGGCGCGTTACCCCGTGCCCAATGCCATGGTTTCGGCTTGGTTCGGGGGCGTCGAAGATCAAGGCTTGCGGCAGCAGGAGTGGTTTATCCACATGGCCTCTGGCGGTAGTATCCGCGCCCTAGACGCGCCCATCAAACTGACGCGGCGCATGGCCCATCTCTTTCAGCGCTCGCCGCAACTAGGCAGCGTCGAAAAGAACATGCGCTGGGCACAGGTCCTCGGCATGGGCGGCAATGGGCCTCTGGCGCAGGCGATCCTCAAGACCCGACTTGGGCGCAATTTCGAAAACGACGAGTTCTGGAGTTCGGTGGTGCTTTTCCTAGTCAACAACGCGATGATGGACCCGACTTGGGCGGGACCGATCGTCGACTATGTCCACAACATGAAATTCGCCTCTCGCCGCATTGTACAGGAGGGCGGCGGTTTGGAGGAAGGGCCACCGCCGCAGCCCAACTTCACCATGAAGGGCCGCAGCGCCACCAAACTCCTGCGCCAAGTCGAGGCTTGGCACGGTCACTTGAGCCGCGAGGAATACGTCAATTTTCAATCTTGGCAGCCGTGTGGGATCCGGCCGTGGGAATTGGAAGACGAGATGGACGAACTGGGCAAGGTGCGCTGGACCGTGCAGGAGATGTTGTCGAGTTGGGAACTGGCCTCCGAAGGCCGGGCAATGCACCACTGCGTGGTCTCGTATTCAGACCAGTGCGCCGACGGCAACACCGCGATCTGGTCTATTTGCGCGCTGCAAGAAGGAGTTGAAGAACGGGAACACGTGCTGACGGTCGCGCTGGACATCAAGACCCGGACGGTGACTCAGGCGAGGGGGCGCTACAACGCAGTACCCAACAAACCGCCGAAGGCCGGGAAGGTTCGCAGCGAGGTACAGGGCGGTTACCTGCGTCTGTTGGACCGCTCCGAGCACGTCATGCAAGAATGGATGCAGCGCGAGCGCTTGCGCCGCGACGATTAACTAGCCTTGGACGCGCAGTGGATGCAGGACGGCAGATGTCCGGGACCACGAAGCTCATGTCTGTATGCTTCCTGCTTTGAAGACACTCACTTGAGTACTTCCCAGCGGCCTGCTTTGGTTGGTCCGACATGCCGGATGGCTCCAGCGGCTCGCAGTTTAGTCAAGTGGTATTTGACCCCATCCGGCGTAAGACCAACGCGTTCGGCAAGCATACGCTGCGTGAGCTTAGGATCGGCCTTGAGTTCGGCCAAAATGCGTTCTTGGGTAGTTTCTTGAGTAGTTTCTTGGGCAGCTTCTTGAGCAGTGGTACTGCCAGCAGGGGAATCGGCTACTTGGTACGCGGCAGAGAACGGGAACCTCAACCACAAACCGTCGCCGCTAGCTTGTAGCTTCCACTCTGGTGCGGGGTTGCCAGCCTCTTTGCACATTTCCGCGATCCGCCGGATGCCCCGTCCCCAAGCTTCGATCATTCCGGCGCGGAAGAATGCGTAGGCGATTCGCGGATTATACGGATTTGACGAAAGTTCCCCAGCGAGTTGATCGGCGGCCCACTCAGACGGCAACTGCACCGCATTCCAGATCGCGATTCGGTCGTCGTACACACTAATCTGAATTGTGGTAGGACTGGCGTAATCCCGGTGAATGATGGCGTTGATCACCGCTTCGCGCATGGCTTCGCGCGGCACGGGAAAGGTCTCTACGCGGTAAACGCCGTCGTAGGAAATCAGTGCCCTCGTGTACTTCGTGTACAGCAAGTCCATCGTCCGATCGACCTGAGTAAACAGATCGCCTTCGATAACATCCTGATACAGCAACTCTGAACCACGGAAATAGCCGATCTTCACATAGGCTTCCATCACGAATCGGTCCGGCACCGGATGAAAGAGCAGGACCGCAGCGCGCTTCAGATAACCCGCCTCGCGCAACTGAAGCCTTTCGATCACCCCTTCGTCGGATTCGTCCAAGATGTCCTGCGGCAAGCGTTCGCTGTTGGCACCCCGCTGGCGAAACCCATCAAAGACGCGACCGTCCAAGTCCTTGAGGCCGACGCCCGGCAGGGGCACATCATCCCACGTTCGGCCATATTTCTGTAACAGGAAGCGGCTAAGTGCCGCCCCTCTGAGCACCTGCTTGGTGCTGCCGCTACGATAGTAGAATTCGCCTTTGTAACTGATTGGATTAGGATAGGGATCAACCGCGATTTCCAGATATTCCCCGCCATCTTCCGACTTCAGGTTCACATCCACCACGACGCCGAGCAATGCCTGCGCCTTGTTGGGGATCTCTTCAAGCAGTCGGAGAGCACCCTTCACTCCGACCACCTCACCTCGGTCATTCTTGCCGATTTCCAGTACGCCGCCCTGAGCGTTGGCGAAGCCGCAGACCCATTTTAGGTATTCGTCCCGCCACGTCTCTTTCCATTCGATGTTCTGGCTCTCGCTCATGTCGTCGTCTTTTTTGTTAGAGCCTCAAGTCTGAGTAGCCTCGCTTCACCAATTTTGCAGACAGTGTCTGCCAAATCTGCGCGGTAGGCGGCAAGCGATTACAGGCGGCCAAAATCACTCTTCTAAAGATACTGAACCTCGGCGGCCTTGGCCTCAAGCTCGTAGAAGCGGAGCTCTTCGGGATTGTCGATGGTCAGCAGGGTGACAACGGACGCCAAGGATGCCAATTGGTCCGACAGTGTCGGACCAATCTCCTTCTGCTTCTGGTAGAAACGTCGGTAGAGCTTCAAACGGGTCACCGAACTGCCCTGTATCCCGATCCTTTGCAGACGACTGGCGCTCTTCGGGATTGTCAATGGTCAGCAGGGTGACGTAGTGGGACCAAGCAAGGGGAAGTCGCTTTGCCAATTCCACAGACACTGTCTGTGGAATTTCCGGCAGTCCCATTAGTGGGTCAGACAATTTCCGCAACACTGTCGCGGAAATCTCAGGGCTGCCCAAAATCGAATTTTTGACTTATAGCAAAATCCCTATCCGCTTTAGGTGTTCCTCGGCCTTGCCGGAAACGGGCAATAGCTCCGTGCGTTTCATCGCACCGCTTCGCAATCTACCGTCAGCCCCATCCGCCTACCCCGAACTCACGCTTTTCTGGCGACGAGCTCGCCCCACGCTTCTGCGGCAAACGCCTCTGGCATCTCGCCCCACGTGAGGAATGATGACTTTAGTTGAGCCAAGACCCGTTTATCCGCTAGTCCGTATTCCACAAGCTGCTCAGAGAATTCAGAGTCGCCGCACAACTCCGCCAGAAAGTACGCGTTTCTACGCGTGGACTCCGCATCCGGCGTCCAACAGTCATACGACGCGGAAACCTTGACAATCTCGAATCCTGCCTGGCGGAATAGTCCTGGCTGGCGACGTCCACAGTACGGATCTCCGCCATTTCGTTTCATCAGTTCGATGAATAACTGCGAAAATTTCCCAAGCGGCTCAGGCGTAGGCTCAAGTAGGAATCCTCCGAAGTCGGCGTGTCTTGAGCCTACTAGCCCCCCCGATTTCAGTACTCGGCGAATCTCAGAGATAGCTTGCTCTGAGTCAGCGATGTGCTCTAGGACTCCGTGAACGAAGACGACATCGAATGACTCGTCATCAGCAGTCAGGCTGCAAAGGTCGTCAGTTTTGAACTCGATTGTAGGGAATCCATCGGCGAGGCGCTGAGCAAGATCGATTTGACTCTGCTCTCTGTCCACTCCTAAGACGCGCCCAGGTGCCACGATTTCCGCGAGTCCTTTGGTTATTGTCCCAGGTCCGCAGCCACCGTCCAAGAGAGCCATCCCAGGTACAAGGTATTTCAGAAGAAACTGAGCGTGCGTGTCGGCTGTGCGCTCTTGGAAGAACCGAGCCGTGCGCTCATTGTAGCCAACAGAATACCGATTCATCCGTTCAGCTTCCGTACCAGAGCCATGCCCTAGCCCCCCTTAAACCACAGCTGCATCGCCGTCCCCCCCATAATCATCTCCTTCTCCGCCGCGGAAATATTCGGCAGATGGCAGTCGAGCA
>VXZF01000670.1:0-3430 GCA_009845645.1 Gemmatimonadota bacterium
GCACAGGTGACGGTTTCTGAGTCAACAGCGGATACTGACGACCTTGCACCTAGCCCGGTTGGCGGAGTACAGGCTGAGTTCAACGAAGGTGGAAGGAGCATCACGGTCTCTTGGAGTCTGTCCGTTGACGATGCTGTGCGCCAGGTCCCGACGAGTAGCGACTTTACAACGGGTGGCACCTTTAAAGAAGTCAACGAGGTGGAACAATACAATATATGGCGTCGTCTCTCCGATGGCTCCGGCAGCTTGGCAATAGTCGGCACCGTTGGTGCCGGCGTGACGTCCTTGGTTGATGCCTCGATCAACGTGAGCCAAGGGAGTAGGCGGTACTTCTACATGGTCTCGGTCGTCGATGAAACTGGCAACGAGAGCGCTCCTATCGAGTCTGCCGAAGTCAGGAACATGTTGCTCCTCGGCGACTTTGACTATAATGGCAAGGTGAACCTTTTAGACTACGGCATTTTTCAAAGGAACTTCGGCCAAGCCGAATTCGATCCAGTCACAGATCTCGACGGCAATGGCATGGTTGATCTCGATGACTTTTTCCTTTGGGCCGATAACCTCGGTGCTAATTTGTACGAGTAGGTACCGGCCGCAATATGGCTTTGTATTTCATCTTTTCACAAGGAGTATAGTTCGATGAAAGGGTATATTCGCATCGTCGCACTAGCTGCTTTTTGCGCAGTTCCCGCGGCCGCTCAGTTGACCACCTCTGAGCCCGTAGCTTCCGTCGATAATATTCCTCCTGCACCTGTGACTAACCTACAAGCCTCAGCCAGTGATGCTTCATCCGTGTCGCTCTCTTGGACGCTATCAGCAGATGACGCTCGTTCGTTTACGACCTTTGGTAGTCAGGTGGTGCCCAGGGGCGACGTACACGGCTATCGCGTGTATCGCACGGATTACTTCCCACCCGTGGACGATAGCGGCGAGATAGTACTTGGCTGGTTTACGCGCGAGGGGAATAAGGTTGACTTTGACGACTTCTTCCTCTTAGCTGATCGCTTCGGCTCTTCTGACGCCGGTGGGGATTTTGAGTTGTTCTTCGACATAGTGCCCAATGGCCAAATTGATGTCGATGATTTTCTGCGCTTCGCCGATGATTTCGGCAAGGCCGTAACTCAGGAACAGGGCAGCGAAAGGTTGGTGGCCACGCTGGGGGCAGGTGTCTCCGAATTCGTCGATAATGACGTCGTCAGTGGGGCCTCCTATATCTATGACGTGCGAGCCTTTGACAGCGACAACGAAACGGGCGTTGTCGCACCTTTTGCTTCCAATGAAGATGTAGCTCGGACGGCGATGGCCGTTGGTGTCGATCAATAAAGGGCACGAGAAGTTACAAGTTGCAGAGATAGGACGCCTGCTCAACCAGCGGGCGTCTTATTTTTATTCTAGTACGCCTTGACAAACAAAAATATTATCTGTATCCTTTAATCTCTTTCGCATCTCTCCTTTTCCAATTAAATACCTCAGCGGTTTTATTCCGCTTGAAATTCCACTCTCCTTTTAGATATTCTTCGCGATAGACTTTCTGTAGCTATTAAAGAATTTTGCCAAGGTACGGCATACCTTAGGTAGGTTTTTAGTGTTTTAGCAGTACTACCGCATGTACTCCAATCCTCGTAATAGCTATAGGTGCTTACCGTGCCGTAGCGCACTTGAATATTCCCTTTGTATTCCTGCACTCTAACCGCAAGAAAGGTTGCAAGGAAGAGATGCCGCCTCTCAATAGAACGCAGAAAATGAATATTGTCGAACTCCAGCGCATGAACATCTTGGATCTCCAAGAGCTAGCCAAGAAGTTGGAGGTTGTAGATTGCACCTCTTTGCGCAAGCAGGAGTTGATCTTCTCCATCCTCAAGCACCAGACCGAGCGCAGTGGGCTGATCTTTGCTCAAGGTACTTTGGAGGTGCTGGACGAGGGGTTCGGCTTTCTCCGCTCGCCGAGCTATAACTACTTACCTGGTCCCGACGACATTTACGTTTCTCATTCGCAGATTAAGCGGTTTAGCCTGCGCACGGGCGATACGATCTCCGGTCAGATCCGCCCGCCGAAAAACGACGAGAAGTACTTTGCGCTGCTGCGAGTCGAGGCAATTAACTTCGACGACCCAGAGGTCACCAAGAACAAGACGATCTTTGAAAATCTGACGGCCTTGCATCCCACGGATCGCTTCAAGTTAGAGCACAATCCCAAGGACATGACGACGCGGATTCTCGACTTGCTCTCGCCCATCGGCAAAGGACAGCGCGGCCTAATCGTCGCGCCGCCCTTCACTGGTAAAACCATGCTGCTGCAAAAGGTCGCCAACGCCATTACCACTAATCATCCCGAAGCGATTCTCATCGTCTTGCTCATTGATGAGCGCCCCGAAGAAGTCACCGATATGCTGCGTTCGGTGCAGGGCGAAGTCGTCAGTTCGACCTTTGACGAGTCGGCTACGCGGCACGTGCAGGTGGCGGATATGGTGATCGAGAAGGCTAGGCGTCTAGTCGAGCACAAGCGGGATGTGATCATCCTGCTCGATAGCATCACGCGCTTGGCACGGGCCTACAATACAGTGACGCCGCACTCGGGGCGGATCCTTACCGGCGGTGTTGACTCGACGGCTTTGCAGTGGCCGCGCCGCTTTTTCGCCGCCGCCCGCAATCTCGAAGAAGGCGGCAGCCTGACGATTATCGCTACGGCCTTGGTAGAGACCGGAAGCCGCATGGACGAAGTGATCTTTGAAGAGTTCAAAGGCACGGGCAATATGCAAGTGCAGCTAGACCGCCGATTGAGTAACCGCCGCGTCTATCCGGCCATTGATGTAACGGCGACGAGTACCCGCAAAGAAGAGTTGCTGCTGACGGAGTTTGAATTGAACCGCTCGTGGGTCCTGCGCCGCATACTCAATCAGATGGGAGTCGTTGAGGGCATGGAGTTCCTCCAAGAGCGCATGCAGGGTACGGAATCTAACGAGGAATTCCTCAAGGCCATGAATGACTAGCCTCCTTGTCTTTTGAGTTTCAAACCTCTATTTTTATTGACTCGACAGCCGGGTTTCAATCCCCAGAAAGCAGAGGAGTGTAAAGGTGCAAAAAGACATACATCCCAAATATCAAACGGTTATCTTTCTCGATACTAGCTGTGACTACAAGATACTGTCGCGTTCGACGATGAAGTCTGAAGAGACGATGGAGTGGGAAGACGGGAATTCCTATCCGGTAATCCGGGTCGAAATCAGCTCGGCGTCACATCCTTTCTACACCGGCAAGCGCCAGCAGATTATGGATCGCGGCGGGCGTATCGATCAGTTCAACCGCCGCTACGGCAAAAGCGAACAGCAAGCCTAGCGATCCATTCCGCGCAAAGAGGTGATAGGACGCCCTCTCGAGGGCGATCGTATCGCCTTTTTCGTGTACGCGAGTCCATGGACAGAGAACAACT
>VXZF01000670.1:3530-4760 GCA_009845645.1 Gemmatimonadota bacterium
GAGGGCGATCGTATCGCCTTTTTCGTGTACGCGAGTCCATGGACAGAGAACAACTCACGCAAGATCTACCCGTTGGCGGTCAAGCCGTCATCGAAGGGGTGATGATGCGCGTGCCCGGCAAAATCGTCACCGCGGTGCGGGCGGCTGACCACCAGATCGTGGTGCGCGAGGAAGCGTACGATCCTCTGGCGCAACGCTATCGCCTATTGGGTCTGCCCATATTGCGCGGTGCCCTCTCTTTTTTTGAAATGATGCTCATTGGGCTGAAGGCCCTCAATTTCTCAGCCGACGTCGCCAGCCAAGAAGAGGGTCAAGTCGAGCAGCGGGAGGAGAGTTGGCGGGAGCAATTGGCCTTGTGGGCGACGATGATTTTTTCCGTGGGGCTGGGCGTGGGCCTGTTCTTCTTTTTGCCGCTGCTAGCTGCCCAGTTCTTGGGCTTGCAGGAGAACGCCTTCGAATTCAACCTAGTGGCTGGTGCGGTGCGGGCGACGCTTTTGATCGTCTATCTTTGGGCGATAAGCCAGTGGCGCGAAATCCAGCGAGTTTTTCAATACCACGGTGCCGAGCACAAAAGCATCTTCACCTTAGAGGCCGGTGCCGAACTAACGGTGGCCGCGGCGCGAGGCTTTGGTCGGCTGCATCCGCGCTGCGGCACTAGCTTCATGCTGATCGTAGTGCTCTTTGCGATTTTGATCTTCGCCTGCGTAGATTCGCTGTTCCCGCTCGTCTTTGGGCACACGCAGAGCCTTTTTGAGCGCTTTGCCACTCATTTTGCAGTCCTGCCCTTTATCGCGGGGACGAGCTTTGAGTTGCTCAAATTCTCGGGTAAGAAGCGCAATGCCCCGCTGGTCCGGTTGCTGAGCACCCCAGGGCTGTGGTTGCAGCGCATTACGACCCGCGAGCCGGACGACGACCAGTTAGAGGTCGCCTTATTCGCGTTGCGGCGCGCCCTAAATGAAGAAGTCGAGGCCAATCCATCGTGTTAGATAAATTGAACGAATACGAGCAGCGCTACGAGGAGCTAAGTGAGCTTATGGCCGATCAGGCCACCAGCCAAAACCCGGCTCAGTATCAGAAGCTGGCGCGGGAAATGGGCGACTTGCAGGAGGTGGTGGCTTTGGCAGGCCAGTACCGCGCCGCGCTGGAACAGCTTGCAGAGGCTGAGGAAATCATCGCCGATGGCAGCGATGCAGAGCTAGTCGAATTGGCCGCGGCCGAGCGAGACCAACT
>VXZF01000737.1 GCA_009845645.1 Gemmatimonadota bacterium
GACGCCACGACTTTTGGCGATTGCCTAGCGATCGTCGATCGCTATGGCCTGCGCCACCAACTCCCCGCCCCAGTCCGTCAGCACCTCGAAGCCGGTGCCCACGGCGAGCAACCGGAAACCCCCAAACCCGGGGACCCTTGCTTTACTCGCGCCAAGAGCTTAGTCATTGGCAACAGCCGCCTAGCCATCGACGCGGCCGCGCACAAAGCCAGCGCGCTCGGCTACGAGGTGTGCGTCCTCACCAGCCGCTTACAAGGCGAGGCGCGCCACGCCGCCACCGCGTTGGTCTCCATCGCCCAAGAAACCGCAGAGACCAACCGCCCCATCGCTCGGCCCGCCTGTCTCATCGCCGGTGGCGAGACGACCGTCACCCTGCGCGGCGACGGCAAGGGCGGGCGCAACCAAGAATTAGCCTTAGCCGCATCCCTCCAGCTCGACGGTTGGTCCGCCATCACCTTGCTCTCCGGCGGCACCGACGGCACCGACGGCCCCACCGATGCCGCCGGCGCCCTAGCCAACGGCCAAACCTTGAGCCGCGCCCGCGCCCAAGGTCTCGACGCCCACGCCTTTCTCGACCGCCACGACTCCTATCCCTTCTTCGCGGCGTTGGACGACCTCGTCATCACAGGTCCTACGGGTACCAACGTCATGGATCTGCAAATAGTCCTCATAGCCTGAAAATCGTCCCCCCTGCGGGAGATGGTGCAGTGAGCCGATTTGACACTCTGCCACCCTTCCGCTAGCTTTTTACAACCCATGCTCAAGAGTCTTCTTCCGCTTGCCTTAGCCCTGTTGCTAACTGGGACTGTACACGCCGCCTCGCGCTACGCCGGCGAGTTCCTCGGCTTGGGCGCGGGTGCCCGCTCTGCGGCCTTGGGCAGCGCCTATGTGGCCCTCGCCGACGACGCCACTGCGGGCTATTGGAATGCGGCTGGCCTATCCGCCCTCAGCGGTCGCCAAGTTCACCTGACACATTCCGAACACTTCTCCGGCCTCATCCAGCGCGATTTTGTCGCCGTCGCCCAACCGGGTCGCCTTTTGCACGGCATGGCCCTGAGCGTGGTGCGCATGGGCATTGACGACATCCACTTTACCGAACTGCCGGATCCCCTTCAGTCTCCCAGTACCGACAATCGTCCTCGCATCGCTTCGACCGAACAAAGCGTGGATTACGCCCTGTATCTGTCGGGCAGTCGTCGGCTCGGTACACGCCTATCTCTCGGGCTAAGCGCCAAGGCCATTTACCGCCACGTCGCTTCCTTTAACGCCTATGGCTTCGGCCTCGACCTAGGCGCGCGCTACCAATTGAGTCCCCAGATCGCGCTGGCGGCTAACGTGCGCGACATTACCACCACGCCCATCGTCTGGAATACGGACATCAGCGACCGCATCCAACCTTCGCTGCTCTTGGGCGTAGCGTACGCCATACCCATTGCCGGGGGCCAAACCACCGCCCTCCTATCCACCCGCTCCGGCGGCGACACGGCAACCGCCGACGTCCCGCTCAACGCCGGCGTAGAATATCGCCACCATTACATCACCCTGCGGGCCGGACTAGAGGAAGGCCGCCAGTCCTTTGGGCTAGGGCTCACCCCATACAGCAACCTCGATCTCGATCTCGCCTATTTGCAGCACGATGCGCTCGAAGCCACCTACCAGTTGTCCGCCAGCTTCCGCTTCTGAGCAATCCCGCGTCGGCTACGTAGCCCTAGCCGGTCGCCCCAATGCGGGTAAATCCACCCTCTTCAACGCCTTCTTGGGCCAACGGCTCTCTATCGTCACCGCCAAACCGCAGACGACCCGCAGCCGCATTCTCGGTATCCTCACCCGCCCACAGAGTCAGATAATTTTCTTGGACACGCCGGGTCTGCTGGAGTCCTCCTACAAGCTGCACGAGACCATGGCCCACCAAATCGACCAAGCCGCTCGCCAAGCCGACCTCGTCTTGCTGCTGTTTGACGCCTCTCGTCCCAAAGACCGCAGCGCGCTAGTAAAGCACTTCTTAGCGCACACGCGGGTACCAGTCTTGGCCGTACTCAACAAAATTGACCTAGTACAACCCACCCAGTTAGACGGCCTGCAAAAAAGCATCGCGGACGAGTTCGGCATCGCCAGCCCCATCCCGGTCTCCGCCCTGCGCGGCGACGGACTCAGCAAATTGCTGTCACACCTAGAGACCCAGCTACCCTGTGGCCCCAAGCTCTACCCGGACGATATGGTGGCCGAACAGCCCGAGCGGTTTTTTGCCGCTGAGCGGATTCGCGAGGTAGCTTTTGAGTACCTTGAGGACGAGCTACCTTACGCCATCAACATCCACATCGAGGAATTCCGCCAGCGCCCGAGCCACAAAACTTACATTCGCGCCATTATCTACGTCGGGCGCGAGAGCCAAAAAGGCATCGTCATCGGCAAGAAGGGAATGCGCCTGCGGGCAATCGGACGCCAAGCCCGCGCCGCCTTAGAGGAACTACTCGACGAGCCTGTCTATGTAGAACTGTGGGTAAAAGTCCGCCCTGACTGGCGCGACAAAGAGCGCGATTTGCGGGAATTTGGTTATCTCTGAACCTGTGAAAGGAACGCCCATGAACGTCCTAGTCGTCGGCAAAGGGGGGCGCGAACACGCCCTCGTGTGGAAGCTAGCGCAGAGCCAGCGCATCGACAAACTCTACGTCGCCCCCGGCAATCCCGGCATGGCTGCCCTTGCCGAATGCGTCGATATCCGCGTCGATACCCCCGTGGCCGAGCGCGAAAAACTCGTCGGCGAAATCGAGCACCTAGTCGCCTTTGCCCACTAGCAGCAAATCGATCTAACCGTCGTCGGCCCAGACGACGCCTTAGCCGGCGGCATCGTCGATCGCTTCCGCGCCAGCGGCCTGACAATCTTCGGCCCCACGGAAGCCGCCGCCCGCATCGAAAGCAGCAAGGTCTTCGCCAAAGACCTGATGGAGCGCATCGGCGTCCCCACTGCCCGACATCAGAGCTTCACCGATAGCCAAGCCGCCAGCGCTTATATCCGCGAGCAGGGTGCCCCGATCGTGGTCAAAGCCAGTGGCCTAGCCGCCGGCAAAGGGGCAGTCGTCTGCCACAGTGTAGATCAAGCCCTCGCAGCAGCGCACGACATGCTCGACGAAGGCACCTTAGGCGGAGCCGGACACCACATTGTCGTCGAGGAATACATGACCGGTGAGGAAGCCTCGCTCTTTGCAATCTGCGACGGCGAGCATTTTATCACCCTGACGCCCGCCCAAGATCACAAACCCATCTACGACGGCGACAAAGGCCCCAACACCGGCGGCATGGGGGCCTACGCTCCGGCACCCGCGATGACGCCAGCCCTAGTGCGCGAGACCGAAGAGCGCATCATCCGACCCGTACTCGCCGAAATGCGCCGGCTGGGCACTCCGTACCAGGGCGTGCTGTACTGCGGGCTGATGTGTACCGAATCCGGCGTTAAAGTCGTAGAATTCAACGCCCGCTTCGGCGATCCCGAATGCCAGATCCTCATGCCCCTGCTCAAAACCGACCTCGTCGATGTGCTCACCGCCGCCTGCGATGGCCGCCTAGACCAAGTGCAAGTCGAATGCGCGCCCGAGGCAGCCGTCTGCGTGGTCATGGCCTCGGACGGCTATCCGCAATTTTATGAGAAGGGCTTTGAGATCCGCGGCTTGGAGGCTTTTGCCGACCGCGACGACCTCGTCGTCTTTCACGCTGGCACGGCCCAACGCGATGGTCGCGTCATTACGGATGGCGGCCGAGTGCTCGGCGTAACAGCCACAGACGCCGATATCCAAGCTGCCGTCGCCAAAGCCTACTCAGCAGTCGATCAGATCGCCTTCGACAACGCCTATTGCCGCCGCGACATCGCCTATCGGGCATTGGGTCGCGCCTGAAGCTCTTGCCATGCCCAACGACGCACTCCGCCTGCGCAACATGCGCTTTTTTGCCTATCACGGGCTTTTCCCTGAAGAGACCGCACTCGGCCAACACTACGAAGTCGATGTCGAACTCTACGGCGATTTTCGCCAAGCAGGGCGCACTGACGATATTGACGCGGCGATCAACTATCCAGAGGTGTACGCGCTGGTGGCAGATGTAGTCACCGGCGAGCCCTGCAAATTGGTCGAAGCCCTCGCCGAGCGCATTGCCGAGAAGGTCGGCACCCACTGCGCCCCGGTCGAACTCGTCGTCCGCGTGCGCAAGCCCAATCCCCCGGTCGCCGCGCACTTTGACGGCATCGAAGTCGAAATACGTCGTTCCTATGCCTGAGCGAGCCTATATAGCCATCGGCAGCAACCTCGGCGACCGCCGCGCGTACCTCGAAGCCGGGCTCAAAGAAGTTGCCACACTCCCCAACACGCGCCTTGCGGAGGTCTCCCATGCCTACGAAACCCCGCCGCTGGGACCGGTCGCGCAACCCGATTTCCTCAACGCCGTCTTTGCCATAGAAACTTCACTTGCTCCCGAACCGCTGTTAGCCGCCCTGCTCGCCGCCGAAAAAAAACACCAGCGACAACGCCGCATTCACTGGGGACCGCGCACCCTCGATCTCGATCTACTGCTCTACGGCGAGCGCGTCGTCGAAAGCGCGGCTCTGATCCTGCCGCATCCGCACATGCACGAGCGCAGCTTTGTGCTGGTGCCTCTCTGCGAAATCACCCCGGACCTTCGCCATCCAGTTACCGGCCGGCCATTTGCTGAGTATCTCGCCGCGCTCAACGGTAGCGAAGCCAAGGCCGTCGGCCCTCTTG
>VXZF01000380.1:0-863 GCA_009845645.1 Gemmatimonadota bacterium
TTAAGTTTTGCCTTTTGTTGCCCGGTCTCTACATCCGACAACCGAACCGTGAAGTCTCACCAAATCGCTCTTGTTCCACTGCCGCTGGCCAGGGTTTGTCCATCGGGCGAAAACGCCACGGAAAGGACAAAATCCTCATGTCCTTTAAGGGTGGCCTTCTGTTGTCCGGTGTCCACATCCCACAACCAAATCGCTCCACGATGCCCACTCGCCAGCGTTTTGCCATCGGGCGAAAACGCCACGGAATAGACAGTAGGTGTCTCTAAGATGGCTAGGGGTTGTCCACTGCTCGCCTCCCACAGCCGAACCGTGAAGTCTCGACCTCCACTGGCCAGGATATGTCCATTGGGCGAAAACGCTATGGAGTTGATCCCATGCCGATGCCCCTCCAAGGTGGCCTTCTGTTGCCCGGTGTCCACATCCCACAACCAAATCGCTCCACGATGCCCACGCCCACTCGCCAGCGTTTTACCGTCGGGCGAAAACGCTACGGACCTGACCCCATCATCCGGATGCTCCACAGGTAGGACGATTTCGGCACCAGTGTACGTATCATAGAGCCAAATATCGCTACTGGCTACCGCGATCCAAGCGCCATCGGGCGAATATGCGATATCCCTTATCGAACCTTCACCGAGGCGCGTTTTGGCCTCTTCAGGCAAACTCCATCGGGTATATTCTTGGGCTCCGCTGGTCTGCACAAACAGGACACAGATGAACAAGAGAGCGAGATTGAATAATCGAATCTTTTTCATCAGAAGGCTTTCCCTTTTGTCTGAATGCTATTCGGTATGGATCACCCTAGCCGAAAATTCAGATCATCAACTGAGATACTGCTTGGCCTCTTTGCCCACTAGCTCGCG
>VXZF01000380.1:873-4747 GCA_009845645.1 Gemmatimonadota bacterium
GAAAGTGTCAATAAAATATTACAATATGAGGATCTTATTTGAGGGTATTTTTTTTCGGGGAAAAGACCATATATAGTCCAAATAGAATAAAAGGCCATATATAGTCTTTAATGAGGTCGGCGGATTAATTGCCTATTGCCACCAACCCAAAAAACCGACTCTAAAAATCGATGAACCACGTCAGGTAGAGACTTCTTAACCCGAACTCACGTGAGATACTGCTTGGCCTCTTTGCCCACCAGCTCCCGCAGGTCGGGATCGTCAATGCAGAAGATACGGAAGATTTTGGCTTGGTCTTCGAAATTGTGCAGGAGTGAGTCGCGCAGGCGGGAGACCTCTGGATCGGCAAAGGTCAAGGGGTCGGTCTTGTCGGCGGGAAGCGTGCGGCCGTAGAAGACTCTGAGATCGACTTCGGGGGTCTTGTTGAAGCTGGGAATGTCGATGAGGATCTCGTGGCCTTGGAACGAGCGGCCGAGCCGCTGGCCGAAGACTTGGCACAGCTCGATTTCCTTGGCGCGGCGCTTGTAGGGATGGCGGAAGAGAAAGTCGAGGCGGTTCATCAGAGGCTGCGTGCGCTCGCTGGGATGAATGACGGCAGCGACCTTGTAGAGGCGGCGGTGAATCGTGCCTGCGAGGAGCTGGGCGGAGGTTTCCAGCCCTAGGCGCTTCTGCTCGCGCTGGAGGCGAGCGATTAGCCCACTCTCGGTGAGGCGGTGGAAATCGGAGAAGTCGAGCCGGTTGTGCGGGTGGAGGAGGATTTCTTGCACTGCGCGCTTGAACATGGCCGACGCCGAGCGCACCCCGTGGTGCCAGTACACGTTGCGGTACATTTGGTAATTGGTAAAGACGAGAGCCTCGACCGCGGAAACACCCTTACTGGTGATGGCCAGCCGCTGGCGCTCAGGGTCGAACTTGATGGAGGCGATCAGACGGTCGCGGTTGACGCTCTCGCCGAAGGGGACGCCGCAGAACATGGAATCGCGCAGGAGGTAGTCGATTTTGTCGGGGTCGAGGGTGCTGCTGAGGATATTGGCCAAGAGCAGGTCCTCGGGGGGAACTGCGCGGCCGATGTTTTCGTAGTCGATGACGTTGGCCACGCGCGCTGGATCAATCTGGAACTTATCGGCGATTGTCTGGTAGAGTTCGCCGTTTTGGTCCTCGATGATCTGCCTAGCCCCTTCTTCGTGCCGGATGAAAAAGGGCCTTAGCTCTTCGAGAGTATGCGAGAAGGGGTAGTGGCCGATATCGTGGAGCAAGGTGGCGGCGATGAAGACGCGCACGTCCTCTTCGCTCAGCACGAGGGGCGGGTCCGAGTCGAGGAGACGGGCCAAAAACTGCTTGGCCAAGTGATAGACGCCCAGCGAGTGCTCAAAGCGGGAGTGGCGCGCGCCTGGGTACACCAGATGTACGTAGCCGAGCTGGGAGATGTTGCGCAGGCGCTGGAAGGCTCGGGTATCGACGAGGGCGAGGACGGGAGCGGGGAAGTGGATATAGCCCCAAACCGGGTCGCGGATTACCTTGCCTTCTTCGGCTAAAAATGGATAATCCATAGCGTTGGCCAATCTAGGAGAGGCGTGTTACCCTGTCAAGAAATATGCGCCGAACTCGTTATGAAAGCGATACTTAGGGCATTTTGTTGCGCGGGCCATCCATTGACACAAAACCAATTGGCTCCTATCTTCCAAGATTTCGTTTGACTAGGGGAAACACTTGCTAAGGAAATAAATTTTATATCTATGGAACGCACGTTGATGATCGTCAAGCCCGATGCGGTTGCCAAAAGCGCCATCGGCCAGATTATTGCCCGCGTCGAGGGCGAGGGGTTTGTCGTGCGCGCCCTGCGCATGGTCGAGCTATCCGCCGAGCAGGCGCGGGCCTTCTACGCCGTGCATCGGGAGCGGCCCTTTTACGGCGAGTTGGTAGAATTTATGACCTCCGGGCCAGCGGTGCCAATGGTGCTAGAGCGCGCTGATGCGGTGGCGCATTTGCGCGACTTTATCGGTCCGACCAACAGCACAGAGGCCCCGGCGGGCACAATTCGCGGCGACTTTGGCACGGACGTGCAGTGCAACGCCGTGCACGCCTCGGACTCAGCGGCCAACGCCAAGTCCGAAATCGCGTTTTTCTTTGCCGACTGAGCAATCCCATGAGCGCCTTGCTAGTACTTGACGACCTCGCAGAAGGCCCCAATGCGCTCTCCTTTGAGCCGCGCGCAGAGGAACTGGAGTTAAAAGACGAATTTTTCGCCTTTCCCTCCAGCATTGAAGCTCGCATTGAGGTGCGGCGCGCGCTCGACAACTTCAGAATTGACGGGGTCGTCACCTGCCGGATTGCCGGCGAGTGCTATCGCTGTCTAGAGGAAGTACAAGAGGAGGTCGCAGCGCGGTTCCGCTTGCTCTTACAGCGCCGTCAAGCTACTCCCGAAGAGTTGGCGTCGGCCGAAGCAGACGGGTTTATCGAGATCGTCGATCCGGGGACGCGCGAGTTCGATTTGCGCGCGTACATCCGCGAGGCCGTGATCTTAGACTTGCCGATGCGCATACCCACCCCGGAGGCCGATGGACGGTGTCCGCACTGCGGAGTTGACGGGGCCGACGAACCCACTGCCGAACAGGAACGAGAAATGGACCCGCGTTGGGCCGCCCTCGCGCAGATTGATTTTTCCCAACCCAAAGAAAATTCTTGAGAGGAGTTCCCCGTGGCTGCAGTACCTAAGAGAAGAATTTCGCGCACTCGCCGCGACAAGCGGCGCACTCACTGGAAGATCAAGGCAGCAGCGAGGACTACTTGCTCCCACTGCGGACAGCCTGCCTTGCCCCATCGCGTCTGCCCGAGCTGCGGCTTCTATCGAGGCCGCGAATACGTAGAGCCTGAAGTATAAGCTGCTCGGGGCGGATGCTTGCGTGACTGAAGAGGAGAAAAAATTTCGCGCGGCCATTACGGCCACTGCGCATTTCCTGCCCGACAAGGTGATCACCAACGCCGATATGGAGCGGCTGGTAGATACCTCGGACGGGTGGATCCGCTCGCGCACCGGCATTTCCGAGCGGCGCTTCCTGCCGGAGGACGAGCCGACCTCCACCATGGCTATCGCCGTGGCCCAGGAGCTATTGGCGCGCCGTGGAATCGACGCCGACGACATCGACCTAATCATCGTCGCGACCATTACGCCAGACATGATCTTTCCGGCCACGGCCTGCTTGGTGCAACACGCCATCGGTGCCAGCCAAGTCTGGGCCTACGACCTGTCGGCGGCTTGTTCCGGCTTTGTCTTCGCCGTGGCGACCGGCGCGCAGTTTATCGAAAGCGGCGCGCACCGCCGAGTGATGGTCATTGGGGCCGACAAGATGAGCAGCATCCTCGACTTTGAGGACCGCGCGACGTGCGTGCTCTTTGGCGACGGAGCGGGCGGGGTGTTATTAGAGCGCGGCGAGGATGGAGCCGGCATGATCGACTTCGAGTTATACGCCGACGGTGCCGCGGTCGAATGCCTGCACATCAAAGGCGGCGGCAGCCTGCATCCCCCTTCGCACGAGACCGTTGATCAGCGCATGCACTACATCCGCCAAGAGGGGCGCACGGTTTTCCGATTTGCTGTGGAAAAAATGGCCGAAGTGTCGGTCAGCCTGCTGGAGCGCAATGGTCTTACGGGCGCAGACCTCAAGCTCTTCGTGCCGCATCAAGCCAACAAGCGCATCATCGACGCTGCGGCCCAGCGCATGGATCTCCCCCCGGAAAAAGTGATGATGAATATCGACCGCTACGCCAATACCACGGCCGCGACGATTCCCATTGCCTTGGCAGAAGCCGCTGATCAAGGTCGGTTGGAGCGCGGCGACTTGGTGTTGATGACCGGCGTCGGCGGCGGCCTCAC
>VXZF01000017.1 GCA_009845645.1 Gemmatimonadota bacterium
GTCGGCGGCAAGACCATGGCCGAGCACCTGCGTTTCTCCGTGGCCTTTTGGCATAGCTTTAAGGGCGGGGGCATCGATCCCTTCGGTCCGACCCCGGTGTACGACCGGCCCTGGGACCGCGCCACCGACCCCATGCAGCGCGCCGAGGACACCTTGCGCGCGGCCTTTGAGTTCATCACCAAGCTCGGCGCGCCGTTCTACTGCTGGCACGACCGCGACATCGCACCCGAAGGCGAGACCCTCAAAGAGAGCAACGACCGCCTCGACCACATCGTGGGGCTAGCCGAGCAATTGCAAGCCGACACGGGCGTCCGCTTGCTGTGGGGCACGTCCAACTGTTTCTCGCATGCGCGCTTTACGCACGGGGCCGCCACCAACCCAGACGCCCACGTCTTCGCTTGGGCCGCGGCGCAGATCAAAAAAGCCATGGAATGCACTCATCGGCTCGGGGGGGCCAACTACGTGTTTTGGGGGGGACGCGAGGGATATTCCAGCTTGCTCAACACCAACATGGCCCATGAGCAAGACCAACTCGCGCGCTTCTTGCACATGGCCGTTGAACACAAAAAGGCAATCGGCTTTACCGGCACCCTGCTCGTGGAGCCCAAGCCCAAAGAGCCGACCAAGCACCAGTACGACTACGACGCGGCCACCGTCTTGAGCTTTCTCCGCAAATACGACCTGTTGGACGAGTTCAAGCTCAACATCGAAGCCAACCACGCGACCTTGGCTGGCCACACCTTTGAACACGACCTTCAGCTCGCCTCAGCCGATGGCAAACTGGGCAGCATTGACGCCAATCGCGGCGATTATCTCCTCGGCTGGGACACCGATCAATTCCCCACCGACCTCTACTCCACCACCTACGCCATGTTGGTGATCCTCAAACAAGGCGGCATTGCTTCCGGCGGCATCAACTTCGACGCCAAGGTGCGGCGCGGCTCCTGCGACTTGGAGGATCTCTTCCACGCCCACAT
This sequence comes from Gemmatimonadota bacterium, assembly GCA_009845645.1. GTDB lineage: Bacteria > Latescibacterota > UBA2968 > UBA8231 > UBA8231. Next base: position 978 of record VXZF01000017.1, read on the forward strand.
CGGCGGCATGGACTCGTTTGCCCGCGGGCTAACGCTGGCCCAGCGCATCATCGACGACGGCGCACTCGACGCCTTTGTCGAGGCGCGCTACGCTTCGTACCGCAGCGGCATCGGCGAGAAGATCATGCGCGGCGAGACCAACTTCGCCGAGCTAGAGGCATACGTCCACCAGCACGGCGAGCCGGAAAAGCGCAGCGGCCGCGAAGAAATGCTGGAGAATATTGTCAATAGTTATCTGTAACGTGAGTTCGGGATAAGCAGAGGGGAAAAGCTCGACAGGCTAGTTTTTCGGGTTCAAATTGAGCACACGCTTTGGTCTCCAGTTGATCACCAAGCTCAAAACCAACATTTCCTGGTTGACAATAGGGAATCGTCGTACTATGTTTGCAAACGTATGTTACTAAGCAAGTTCCACCAACCTAAAAACCGGCCCTAAAAAGCAATGCACGGCTCCAGTTAGAGGGCCGCTTAACCCGAACTCACGTTATCTTAGCAACTCTTTGAAAAACACAAGGAGTCACGCCGTGTTCCGTATCCAAGTTCCCTCCGCATCTTCTTTTTTCCTTGCAGCACTCCTTCTTTTTGGCATGGCTTCCCCCAGTGAGGCTTCTACCTATACCTACCATTGGGAAATAGCCAACAAGCCGGAAGGACAAGAGCGTGCAACGGTTGTTGAACCAGTACAGGTCGTGCTGGGCTCTCAGGTGGTAGAGGTGGCCGACTACAGTGCCTCTCTACAACTGATGCAACGATATTCTGTCCATCTGGAGGGCGCATGGAGCGCAAGCCAAGCCCATAGCCTCTTCCAGACCTTTGAATCGGTACCTCAAGAAAAGAACGATCCCTATGGGAAGAGCAAGAGCATACCGCCTTCTTTGTGGACTCTAAGCGACAGGCACCTTGAAAACGACATTGAGCTTACGATCCAAGATGGGCAGCGACACGTTACGATAGCCGAGGAGGCGTTTAGGTATGCTCAGCCACTGCTGGCCGAGATCGAAGGCGTTCAGGGTCGCTTTTTTTCCAAACGGCTCCACCGCGCTGTCGTTCGATTCGTAACAGATCATGGAGAAGACAGGCAGGCGCTTGAGCGCATCCTCATCGACCGCTATGGGGTGAGTCTTGAGGTTGAAGACTACGGCATATTGACGCGGCATACTACCAATGAAACGGCCTCTCGCTTTGAACAATTCAAAGACGAAGAGCTGATGGCCATCGTCTCTATGCTAGAGGAGTTTCCCCAAGGGATGCTTCACACGCCTGGGCTTGAGTTTCTGATTCGCCGAAAGGATGGACTGCCCCACCCTCTGTATCCGACGGCGCCCGCGGTTGCGTGGCCCAAAGAGGGCTACATAGAGTTTATGGAATCGGCTTTCCAGGATACCGGACCAGCCTACATCCACCGCTTGATTGTGCACGAAAAGGCCCATTTTCTGTGGGAACACTTGTTCGACGAAAAACTCAAACAGGATTGGATTGAACTCGGTGGTTGGTATCGAAACCCGGATGCTGCACCATCGGGTAAGGCTGTGGCCGTTCTTGATGCGCCACCGCCGCCTACCAATCTCCGTTTTTCGGCACTGACCGACTCCTCGTGCAGGGTGCGCTGGGATGCGTCGGAGGGAGCGACCGACTACGATGTCAATTACAAAGAATTGGGTGGCAAATGGACCAATGAACCCCATAAGGGGATACGGCTGTACAGCACCATCTACAACCTAAAACCTTCGACCACGTACCGTTGGGCTGTGAGAGCTGAAAACCCGGACGGGTATTCTGATTGGGTCTTCGGTCCCAATTTTACCACACTTGAAGATGAAAGCGCGGTGCCTTCAACCGTATCGGGCGACTCAGAACTTGAAGATGAAAGCGCGGTGCCTTCAACCGTATCGGGCGACTCAGATGGCTGGTCAACCACCAAGCAGACCGAGTTTGTCTCGGCCTATGCTCATGCCAAAAACCCGGATGAGGATATGGCCGAAAGCATTGCTTTCTACATTGTCAACCCCGACAAGCTGCGCAGTCGGTCCCCGGCAAAATATGAATTCATACAGAATCGGATCATGCACGGGACGCGCTATATCTCGCAGATCCGTGCCGATCTGACCTTCCAAGTCTACAACCTCTATCCCGATGTAGTCTATCCCGGCCGGATTATACGAGTGGATATAACCGTCGAGGGAAAGCCCAGAGAAGACAAACACATAACCATAGAGCTTGAGCTTCACCAAGAAAACGACTTGGACACCGCAGAGGCGTCTCAACTAAGGATCTTTAGTCAAACAGGGTCCTTTTTTGACCTTTGGCTTTATCCGATCGACAAAAACGGCAGTCGTGTCAACTCGAGCCACATTCTACGTGGGGAAAAAACTCTTTCCAAGTTTGCGGCTGATGGCTATTGGCGAACCGATCAGATCACGCTTCGGGATGCCCAAGGTAATGAGCGGCATGAATCGCAAGCCGATTTTGGTTGGAAGCTCTTTGTGGATAATCCGCTGGCCGATTCAGACCCGCCGTATTACGTACCAAAATCAATGAAATTATCTCTGTCCGAAGCCACAGAAGAAGGCAGGCCCTACGAAGTCCTGACGGCCCGTTGGAAGATCTTGGAAGAGAATGGCGTAAATGGAGTCTTGGCCCAGCTCAATGACTCTTCCGATAAAACCTACTCACGGCGTGCAGAAAGCTGGGGCGACTATAATAAGCAGACTAAAGAGGCTACCGTTGAACTCAAGATTCCGAATTACTATCCCGGTGGTGTTTGGAAGCTCAACTATATCCTTATGGAGGATGATGGGTTAAACATGCGGGGCGTATATTTTACCCATCCGGGTCATGGTCTCAGAGACGAAGAAGAAGTTATTGATGAACAGCCCGCCTCTATTGAGATCATCACTACCAATCCAGATACTACCCCGCCCAAACTTGATCTAAACAAGATCACGATTCAAGCCGAGCCAATCAACCCTACTGCTCCCAACGGTGAGACCCAAGTAGATATTTCCTTCAGAGTCAAGGACAATAATAGTGGATACCGATCCACAGACATGCTTCTACGTGACCCTCAAGGAACAGAGCATTTCTACCGGCATCACAGAGAGGACTATTACAGCGTCTACTTTAAGGGAGACCCTACAGTCTGGAAGACCTACAGGCGAACCATTGTTTTACCCGTAGGTAGTATCCCCGGTACTTGGGGCCTTGCTTATATGACAGTCTGGGATAAGGCGCAGAATAGATTTCAGGCCGATTTTACGGAAATCGTTCGCTTTGAGGTCAAATCGGGTTCCGCTAAACAGCTAGCGTTGGCCTCCAAGCTCCTCCTTGAGCAGAACGCCCCCAATCCATTTAACAGCCAAACGACCCTGTCCTACTTCCTGCCGAAGTTCTCTTTTGTGCGCTTGGAACTTATCAACCTGCTCGGGCAGCATGTTGCAACGCTGTACCAAGGGGATCAGGCCGCAGGTTATCATCAGTTCCATTGGGATGGCAAAGACAGCCAAGGACGTGGGATGGCCAGCGGAACCTACCTATATCGGCTCGTAACCGACCAAGGCGTCCTCATGCGGAAGCTGACCCTGTTGCGGTAAGTGGGAGAATAACGCAATAGCTCAATTGTCCCTCGGCACGGCCATCATCCGCTCCAATGCCCGCCGCGCCCCGTCAATCACTTCATCCTCTAGTGTAATTTCGTAGCGCTCGTACAGCAGCGAAAAGTACACGTCTTGCAGGTCGGTGATTTTCATGTAGGGGCAGTGTAGCCGACA
>VXZF01000695.1 GCA_009845645.1 Gemmatimonadota bacterium
CGTCGATTGTGGATGTGGCCGGAGTCAATCGGATTTCGCGGGTGATTTTTACGCGAGCCGCTGGCGCGATTTGCGGCATGGTCGAGGCCGAGCCGGCACCGGCTGGCGACGACAAGCCGATCGTTGTCGCATCGATGTTTGGCAACACTACAGAATGCGTAAACGCGTGCAGCGAGACCCTGTCGGAGAGCGGGTACGAGGTCTTGGTCTTTCACGCTACCGGCACGGGCGGTCGCACCATGGAGTCGCTTATCGACGAGGGCTTGGTGGATGCGGTGCTGGACATCACTACCACCGAGTGGGCCGACGAAGTGTGCGGCGGCGTCTTCAGCGCGGGTCCGGAGCGCTTGAGTGCGGCGGGTCGGGCGGGTTTGCCCCAATTAGTGGTCCCCGGCTGCGTGGATATGGCCAATTTTGGCGGCATGGATACGGTGCCGCAACAATACAAGGACGGCACGCGGCTCTTTTACGAGTGGAATCCAGAAGTGACCTTGATGCGCACCAATGCCGAGGAGAATGCGCAGATGGGCCGGATATTCGCCGAAAAGCTCAACGCCGCCCAAGGACCGGTCGCTGTGCTCATTCCGCTTAGAGGCATGTCGATCCTCGACGGCGACGGCGAGCTGTTTTGCGACCGCGAAGCCGACCGCGCCTTTGGCGATGCCCTCAAAGCCAATTTGGACGAGGGCATCCTCGTCCGCGAAGTCGATCACAATATCAACGATCCAGAATTTGCAGCCGCGGCGACCGCGCTGCTACTGGAGCTAATTGCCGAGAAAGCAGGAGAGTGATGAGCGAGAAAAAGACATTTGTACAATGCGCCGACGTGGAGACCCAAATCTTTGACTGGGGTCGATTAAACTGGCTCTCCGAGCCGCTGGTGACCGCGGCCGAGCACTTTAGCTGCGGTGTGGTGGAGCTGGCGCCGGGCAAGGGGCACGTGCGTCACAACCATCCGTATAGCGAGGAGATCCTCTACGTGATGGAGGGCACTGGGATTCAGACGGTAGAGTTGGAGTCGGGCATGTTGGAAAAGGAGATTGGCCCAGGGGAGTTGGTTCACATTCCGACGGCTGTGTATCACTCGACGGTCAACAATGGGGACGGCCCAATGAAATTGATCGCCATATACGCACCGTTTGGGCCGGAGGCCGAGTTGCGGAAGATGGAGGGGGTGCGGATAGAAAAGGCGTTAAACGGATAGGTGGTTATGGCTTTTACAAGAGAAGAAGTACTCGCGAGGCTGCGGCAGAACATCGCCGATGGGGTTCCCATTATTGGCGCGGGGGCTGGCACCGGGATCAGCGCCAAGTTCGAGGAGGCTGGCGGAGTTGACTTGATTGTGATTTACAATTCCGGGCGATTTCGCATGGCGGGCCGGGGGTCGCTGGCTGGGACCATGCCGTATGGGGACGCCAATGCGATTGTGATGGATATGGCCGGGGAGGTGTTGACGGTGGTGGAGGATACGCCGGTGCTGGCCGGCGTGTGCGGGACGGATCCGTTCCGGCAGATGGATGTTTTCTTGCGCGAGGTTGAGGCCATCGGGTTTTCCGGCGTGCAGAATTTTCCGACCGTGGGCCTGATTGACGGGTTGTATCGGCAGAACTTGGAGGAGACCGGAATGGGCTATGGGGAGGAGGTGGAGATGATCCGCACGGCGCACGAGATGGGGTTGTTGACGACGCCTTATGCGTTTAATCCCGAAGAGGGCGAGCAGATGGCGGCGGCTGGTGCCGACATTGTGGTGGCGCACGCTGGGCTTACTACGAAGGGCGCGATTGGCGCGACTACTGCGCTGACTTTGGAGGAATCGGTGGGGTTTGTACAGGCGATATGCGACGCGGCACGGGGGGTGTCCGAGGAGGTGATTGTGCTGTGCCACGGGGGGCCGATTTCAGAGCCGGAGGACGCCGAGTACGTGTTGCAAAACACGCAGGGCGTCGATGGCTTCTACGGCGCGTCGAGCATGGAGCGTTTGCCGGTGGAGGTGGCCATTACCGAGCACGTGAAGAGGTACAAGGACATCCGCTTTTGACGATGCGCCCTTTGCGCAAAGTTGAAGTGAAGCGGCTCTTTGCGGACGCGGCGAAGAGCTATCCGCCCAAGGTGGAGCTAGCCTTTCTGTTGCAGAGTGTCGAAGACCCGCTCAATGTCGGCTCGATGTTTCGCATTGCCGATGCGTGTGGGGCACGGGAGTTGGTTTTTACGGGCGTGACGCCTGCGCCGCCGCACGAGGATATTGAGCGCACGGCGCGGGGCCATGAGCGGCGGGTGGAGTGGCGGCGGATCGGGCGCATGGACGAAGCGGCCAATGCGCTACGGGACGAAGGGTATCACTTGGTGGCGTTGGAAATGGTGCAGGGGGCGGTGTGCTATTTGGAATACGACTTCCCGGACAAAGTGTGTTTGGTGCTCGGCAACGAGACTAAGGGCGTCTATCGACAGACCTTGGCACTGTGCGATGGCGCGGTCTATATCCCCATGTACGGCAAGGGGCCGTCGATGAATGTTCACGTGGCGGGGGCGTTGGTGGCGTATCAGGCGCTGCTTGGGAAAGGGAACTGATGGTGTCCCATGCGGATTGATCCCAGTACCATAGACGCGCAACCCGGTCTGGTTGAGTCCAGCGCAGTGCTGGCTTCGGGCCAACGGGTTGACTTCCGCCCGTTGCGCGCCGATCAGGCCGCAGAGTTGGGCGCGTACTTCACCGGCTTGTCGCAAGCCACTCGCCGAGTGTACGGACCGCACCCGTTTGACCAAGAGACAGCCGATGGTTTTTGCACCGCGTTGGACAGCGCCCACACGCTGCGCATGCTGGCTTGGGTCGAGGAGGAGGGAGTCGAGTGCATTGTGGCGTATTTTGTCGTCGAACTGGGCGTGCGGGACGGGGACCGTCGGCGCTACGATGCATTGGGGTTGGCCTTGCACGACGAAACCGATTGCACCTTGGCTCCTTCGGTGGCTGACGCGTACCAGAGCGAGGGGCTGGGCAGTTTGATGATGCAGCATCTGCTCGGGCTATTGCCACGGCTGGGACGGCAGCGCATGCTGCTGTGGGGCGGCGTGCGCGCGGACAATCCCCGCGCCGTCCACTTTTACACCAAATTCGGTTTTCGGCGCGTGGGCGATTTTGAGGCCGGGGGCACCAATAATTACGACATGATTGCAGACTTGTGATAAGAGGAGAGGCAATGGCGACTTTACAGTTGAAAGTGCAATACTTCCAAGACAGTACGCCCAAGGAAGTGCCCTGCCGCGAGGAAAATTTCGTCGTGCGGGAACTGGACTTCGCCCTGCCGGTCGGGCAGACGGCGCTAGTGCTGATCGACCTGTGGAATGTGCATCACATCGATAGCTGGATTGAGCGCGCCGAGGCGGTGACCAAGGAAGTGATTGCGCCGCTCATCGGGCGGGCACGGGAAGGCGGCCTGACCATCGTGCAGGCCCCTAGTCCCGGCGTACTGGCTAATTTCCCGGACAAGTACGAAGTGTACCAAGGCTGCACACCCGCGCCTGAACCGGGACCAGCCCCGAGTTGGCCGCCGGTCGAGTTCCGCAACCGACAGGGAGCGTACGCCTGTTTCCGCGGACCGCGCGACCAAGAGCCGGGCATTGGTCCCTATTGGGAGAGCCTAACCGGGCAACTGGATCTTTCGCCCCATATCGCCGTGGAGGAAGGGGATTTTGTGGTGAGCACAGGCCAGCAACTGCACGATTTGTGCCAAGAACGCGGCATTCTGCATTTGCTTTTTGCTGGCTTTGCAACCAACTGGTGCATCTTGGGCCGCGACTACGGGGTTCGCGCCATGCGCGGGCGGGGCTATAATACCATTTTGGTGCGGGACGCCACGGACGGAGTGGAATTCCCCGATACACTAAAGGCGCGGTGGGCCACGGAATTGGCCGTGCGCGAGGTCGAGCAGGTGCATGGTTTTTCCACCTCGACGGACGATTTTTACGCCGCCTGCGCCGCCTTGGACTTATAGGAGAGTAACGCATGAATGAACCAGTCGTCTATCTCAACGATGGCTTCGTCCCAGCTTCCCAGGCCCATCTCAATATCTACGATTTGGGGATCATATTGGGTGCCACCCTGACCGAAATGACCCGCACGTTCAGACACGAACCGTTCCGCTTGGAGGAACACGTGCGGCGGCTTTTGCGGTCGTGTAAATACGCTGATATTGAGCTGGCACTGGACCACGAGGGACTGGTCGAATGCACGCGGACCTTGATCGAGACTAATAGCAAGCTGATCGGTCCCGAGCAGGATTTGGGAGTCGTCCACTTTGTAACGCCAGGGGAAAACCAAATCTACGCGGGTAGCGCTGGGAAATCGGCGCGTCTGACGCCCACGTTGTGCATCCACTCCTTTCCGCTGCCCTTTGCCGTGTGGCGGCCCTATTTTGAGCAGGGCGTCCACGCGGTTACACCCTCTATCCGCCACGTGCCGCCCCAATGCGTTGACCCCAAGACCAAAAACCGCTCGCGCTTGCACTATTGGCTGGCCGACAAGCAATCGCAGGTGGTCGATCCCGCCGCCACTTCGCTGCTGCTCGATTTGGACGGCAACCTCACCGAGTGCTCGGGAGCCAACTTCGTGGTGGTGGAGAACGATACGATCTTTACGCCTACTAGCCGCAACATTCTGGAAGGGGTGAGTTTGGTGACGCTGCGGGAATTGGCACCCGAGTTGGGGCTGGGCTGGGTCGA
>VXZF01000634.1 GCA_009845645.1 Gemmatimonadota bacterium
GCGTCTATCTCTATCTGCGCGGCATTGGCCGCCGGCACGGTAGCCGTCTCAAGTGGCTGGTGATTGCGGGGTTTGTGCTGGGGCTGATCAACCTGCTGTGGGTGCGCCACGATTTCGTCAATTTTGTTTAGTGTGCCGCCGGAATAGCAGGAACTGATCCATGTAGCGCAGCCGCAACACGGCTGTTTCTCCCATACTACACCACATCGCCTAGCAAAGAGCCATCTTTCAGAGTGCAATGATGATTTGAGCGATTGGCCTGCATTTTGCATAAGCCATGTAGCCGATTATCTTTGACCCACTACCAAAGGATGCTCACCATGTCCACCCCACAACCCACTCCCGAGCTCTCCATTCGCGATGTTTTGCAGCAGATTGACCGTCGCCTAAGTCTCATTGAGACAGATGTGCGCGAAAACAAGGCCAAAATCGACAGCCTCGCAGCCGAAATACGCCGTGAGTTCAACGGCAAATTTAACTTGGTTATTGGCCTAGTCATCACCACTTGGCTGTCGGTAATGTGTACGCTTCTCTTCAAATTATAAGCTGACGTTACGCACCAACCCCGCCCAATCGGTCCACAGGCGAAAAATCCGCGCCGACTCGCGCACCAAATGCACGTATAGTGCTGCCGCTTCAGCCGCGCCCGCTGGTTGAGCGCTATGTTGACCTCGCCGCGAGGAATTTGTATCGCCGTCGTTCTGCTGTATCTTCTGTCGCCTACATAAATAAGGAGTCAAGATACCCGATATGCCCCGCGACCCGATGCTCACCCCGGAAGAAGCCCGCGCCATCGTCCTCGACCACGTACAAGTCCTCGGCCCCGAGCGCGTCTCTTTACTCGACGCTACTGGCCGCGTGCTCGCCCAAGACGTGTTGGCGCGCCGCGACAATCCGCCCTGCGACAACTCGGCCATGGATGGCTATGCCGTGCGCCATGCAGACGTCACCACAGCAAGGGACGACGCGCCCGTAGCTTTGGAGGTCATTGAAGGCATACCGGCTGGCAAGGTGCCGCAGAAAGCGGTTGGTCCCGGTCAAGCCAGCCGCATTATGACGGGCGCGGCCGTGCCCACCGGAGCCGACACTATCGCCCCGGTAGAGGACACCCGCCCTGCTGAGCAAGAGGTCGAGATTCTCGCCATTGAAGAGTGCGGCGCGCACATTCGTCGGCGTGGCGAGGACATGCGCTGCGGCGAGCCGATTATCAAGGCTGGCACCGAGTGTGGACCCGGCGAACTGGCCGTGCTTGCCGCCGTGCAGCAGAGTTTCGTCTCGGTGTATCGTCGGCCGCGCGTCGCCATCCTCTCCACTGGCGACGAGTTGGTCGAGGTTGAGGAGACGCCCGGGGAAGGCCAGATCGTCAATAGCAATACGTGCGCCCTAGCCGCCTTTTGCCATGCCCACGGAGCCGAGCCGGTGATGCTGCCCACAGTAGCGGACGACGAGGCTGCCATCCGCGCCACCATTGAGGCCGCGCTCCGCGCTGACTTTGCCGTCTCCTCAGGCGGTGTCTCAGTCGGCGAGTACGACTTCGTCAAGAAGGTCCTCGACGACTTGGGGGCCGAGACGATCTTCTGGCGCGTGGCCATGAAACCAGGCAAGCCGCTGGTTTTTTGCACGGTTGGCGGCGTGCCGTACTTCGGCCTGCCCGGCAATCCGGTGTCGAGCATGATGTCCTTTCTTCAGTTCGTGCGCCCGGCCATCCGCAAGGCCGCAGGCTATCCGCAAGCGGCGTGGTTTTTGCCCGAGGCACACGCCCGGGTGGAAAGCCCCTGCGACAACGACGGCGACCGCCGCCAGTACATGCGCGCCACCTTGCGCTACCAAGATGGCCAGTTCTGGGTGCGCCCCGCCCGCAGCCAAGGCTCGCACATCATTAGCTCCATGCTCAACGCCAATAGCTTTGTCGTCTTAGAACCTCGCCAGCGCGCTGAGATCGGCGACGAAGTGCTGGTGCAAGTCGTTGGAGAATTGGTGATGAGTGGTGAGAGTGGATAAACTTAGCGACCGAACGCCTTCCGGTCGCTTCACCTTTAGGATCCGTTATGGCCTCCAAAATACTCGACAATCGCACCCTAAAGCGACTGCAACCGGCGACCTCGCTGTGGAAACAGTACGATCCGGCGGCAGCGCCTCGCGCCTTTAAGGCCGAAGATCCGGCTCAAGCGCGACGCTGGCAAAAGACGACGCGCCGCGCCCTAGCCAAGCATCTGGGTATAGAAGCTGGAGACGAGACGGATTTGGCCCCGCGCAAAGTAGAAGAAATCGACAAAGGCGATTACACGCGGCAAAAGATAATCCTGCGCACCAGCCCCCATGCGCAGATGCCAGTGTACATCTTGTTGCCCAAAGGTGCCGACGGTCCCCTCCCTGCGGTCGTGGCTTTCCACGGCCACGGGTACGGGGTCAAGGACATCGTCGGTTTGTGGGAAGACGGCGGCGAGCGCGACGAGCCCGATGGGTATCACAAGGACTTTGGCGTGGCCCTGTGCCGCGCTGGCTTTGCCGTGGCCGCTCCGGAGATTTCGGGTTTTGGCGAGCGCCAGACCGATTTCTCCTATCTAGAACGCGGCCAGGGAGCGCCTTCGACTTGCACCCATATGGCCATGCTGGCCTTCCACTTGGGTACCTCGGTGGTCGGCATCCGCGTGCGCGATGGCCTGCGCTTGGTCGATTACTTGGAAACCCGCCCCGAGTTCGACACCAGCCGCCTCGGCGCCATGGGCATTTCGGGCGGTGGCATGCACACCTTCTTCTCCACCTGCATGGACGAGCGCATCCGCGCCTGCGTGATCAGCGGCTATTACTCAACCTTCCAGCACAGCATCCTCGCCATGTCGCACTGTCCTTGCAACTATGTGCCGGGCTTGGCTGAATTCGGCGAAATGTACGATTTAGTTGGCCTTATCGCCCCGCGTCCATTGCTGGTGGAAGCCGGTACCCACGACCCCATCTTCCCCATTGCTGCCGTGCGCTCTAGTCTGACCAAAACGCGCCGGGTATACGATGTTTTTTCAGCTCGCCACCGGGTGGAAGCCGACATTTTTTCAGGGCGTCACCAGATCAGCGGTACCCGCGCGTACGATTTTCTCCGCGAGGCCATCGTCTAAAGTTCGTGTAAGCAAATTCTAACTCAAGGACTCTCTATGAACCGCCCTCCAGAAGAATTCAAACGCGTACCCGTGGCCCTGCTGCGCTCCTTTACCGCCGACTGTCTCAAGGCCGCCGGGCTGCGTGCCGACCACGCCGATCAGCTAGCCGAGCTGTTGTCCAACTCCGACTTGCGCGGCGTGCGCTCGCACGGCACCCGCGCCATGGTTGGCTATTGCGGCGGCCTCCGCGACGGCACCGTCAACCCCAATCCCGACCTGCGCGTGCTTCAAGATACCGAGACTACGGTCCTCATCGACGGCGACGGCGGCTTGGGCTATGCGCCGATGATGCTGGCCACTGAAAAGGCCATTGAGAAGGCCAAGCAATACAAGGTCGCCCTCGGCGCGGCCTGCCACCTCGGGCACTATGGGTCGGCCGGGCACTACGTGCGCCGCGCCATGCAAGAGGGCTGCTGCGCCTTTTCGGTTCAGGGGAGCCATCCCAATTACTTTGGCGAGGGCGGCGGCAACAAGGGCCAGCAGTCCGCCTACTGGGGCAACCCGCCGCTGTGCTTTGGCTTCCCGTCAGAAGAAGAGCCGCCGCTGGTTCTCGACGCAGCAACCTGCATCTTGGCTGACTATCATCGCGGCCCGGAATACGACGCTCTACAGGAGTTGATTCCGCCGGCTTTCTTCAAGTCGATGGGCTATACCGGCTCGGCGCTGACGCTGGGCGGGGCTTTCGTCGGTCAGAACAGCGATCGCGCTCGGGACGTTACCCAGCGGTGGCCCCGCGCGGGCAGTGGCGGCCTGATCATCGTCATGGACATTGGCGCTTTCGCCCCGCCCGATGCCTTTCGCGCTGGCGTTGACAATCTCGTGCGCGGCGTCCGCGAAACTATGGAACCCGTGCGCGGGTACGACGAGGCGACCGTGCCGGGCACTATTGAGCACCGCAAGAGCGAGGAATACGCCCGCGAAGGGGTGCCGATGGGCTTGGACGATTTGGAAAGGCTAGCGGCGTGCGGGCGCGAGTTGGGGGTTGAGGTGGAGTGGGATTAAATAGGGGCTAAGTGACGCCAGAGATGGAAACGAGGACAGATATTTCGGCCTACATCGACGATCTAAAGAGAATTCTGACCGACCTTAGTGACACAGGTGATGATGGGTTTGAGGGTTTGATCGGGTCCGTGCTGAGCGAAATAGCCAGCGCCCCCTTTAGACTGGCCGGTAGCGGTCTGCAATTTGGAGTTGACGGCAAATCTACCTATGCAGTTGACGGCATCTCCTTCGAGTGTAAATGCTATAAAGATAAAGTGTCTAGGGCGGCAATCATGTCAAAAATCGGTGAACTCTCGATCAGAGGCAGCGATATTGACCTTTGGGTACTCTGTGCTACTTCGGAGATTAAAAATCAACTTGCAGGCGACGTATATAAGTTTGGCACGGAATATGCAACGTCCACTCTAATCCTTGACTGGTCTGAAATAGGTTTGCCACCTCTGGCTGTTGCTCTAGCGATGGCGTCCGGGAAAGTCCAATATTTCCTCCGCAATCATATCGAGGCACCGGAATCGCTCGCAAAGGCGAAAGACGCACTCACGGCAGTAAAGAAC
>VXZF01000663.1 GCA_009845645.1 Gemmatimonadota bacterium
CGGACGAGGGGTTGGGCCGGACGATTGCATGGTTCAAACGAGAATTGGAGAAATAGCTATGTGCGCCTTTGAATTGCGAGAAAACGCCCTCGGCGTTGAAATCCACGCGGGCGATCGGCTGCTCGCCTTGTACCGCGCTACCGAGGAGCTGCCCCGCAGCGAATCGCCCAAGCCCTGCTTCGCGCCGCTGTACACGCTTTCCGGCCAGCTTGTGACCGAGTACCGTCCGCCCGACCACGCTTGGCACACCGGGCTGTTCTTCGGCTGGGTCCACGTCAACGATGCGAACTTGTGGGGTGGGCGCTGGTATTTGCCGGAAACAAAGAAGTACGAACACGTCGCCGACAGCCACGGCGTGCAGCGTCACGATGGCTTCACGGCTTTGGAAGCGGACGGTGTGATTGAGTCGCTTTCTTGGCTCGACGGCCGCGATCAGCTCGTGGCGCGGGAGTCGCGCTCTTTTGGCTTTAGCAGCGCTGAGGGCGGCTACTGCTTGCGGATTTCTACGCGCATTGAGCCGGCCGGCGACCGACTGGTGATGGGGGCCTCGCGGGCGGCGCGCTACTCGGGGTTGGTGTTGCGCATGGGGCCTTCCTTTGCCGAGGCCGATCACTATTGCAGCGAGGGACGTCAGGGCCACGCAAACATCATGCACCAGCACGCCCGTTGGGTGGGAGCGCGCGGAAAAAGCGGCGGCTTTGTCGCGCTCATGGATCACCCGAGCAACCCGCGCCACCCGGTCACTTGGTTTACCCGCGCCAACTTGCTGGGCACGGGCCTGCTGATAGAAGGCGACTTAGAGTTGACAGCCGACGAGTGCTTGGAACTGCACCACGCGTTCTTCGTCTTAGATCAAGACCCTGGTCCCACACAAATAGAATCCCTGTACGCGGACTTTGCTGCTTCTCCTGGAGAATTGCCATGAGGCCGTTGTGCCTCCCGGTGCTGTTTCTGCTCGCCTGTACTTCAGTTCCCAAAGTCGAATACCCGGCCCTCGATTTGGCTCAGCCGGACCAATGGACGGCTGAGGCTTCCGAGGATCCAGTCGCCGAGCACTGGTGGCGCGATATGGGGGCCACACGCCTCGACAGTCTGGTGGCGTTGGCCTTAGAGCACAACTACAATCTCAAGATCGCCGGTGCGCGTCTGGCCCAAGCTCAAGCCCAAGCCCGGGTGGCTGGTGCGCCGCTCTGGCCTCAACTCGGTGCCAATGCCAATGGCTCGAAGCGCAAACAGAATTTCGTCGGATTGCCCATTCCTGGGAGAGACCCGGATCAGGTCTTGACCTCCGAGAGCACGTCCTTTGGCGTCGATCTGACTGCGAGTTGGGAAGCTGACCTGTGGGGTCGCCTGCGCGCGGGGGCCCAAGCCGCGCTCGCCGATGCCGATGCTGCCGCCGCTGATTTTCGCGCGGCACGCCTGTCGCTGGCAGCGCAGACGGCGCGGGCCTATTTCGCTGCGGTCGAAGCGGAGCACCAAGTCGAGCTGGCGCGCGCGACCGTTGCAAACTACCGGCTCTCCACCGAGCAGATAGAGGATCGCTATCGCCGCGGCTTGCGCTCGTCGCTCGATGTACGCTTGGGTCGGTCGAGCTTGGCCGCGGCCGAAGCAACCCTCGCCCAACGCCGCCAGCAACGGGATGCTGCGCTGCGCCAACTCGAATTGATCTTGGGACGCTATCCCGGCGCCCGGATTGAGGTGGGGGACGAATTGCCGACGGTCGGCGGCCCGGTTCCAGCCGGCTTGCCCGCCCAGCTCGTGGGCCGACGGCCCGACCTCGTGGCCGCTGAGCGCCGCCTCGCCGCGGCCGACCGTCGGTTGGCCCAAGCCCGGCGCGCCCTGTTGCCCCGCATCAGCCTCACGGCCTCTACGGGCCGCTCGTCGAGCGCGTTGAGCGATTTGCTCGACGGCGATTTTTCGGTCTGGAACCTCGTGGGCAATATCGCGCAGCCTCTGCTGCAAGGCGGGCGTCTGCGCGCTGGAGTCGATCAGGCCGCTTCTGCGGCCGAGCAAGCGCTTTTTACCTATGCCCAAAGCGCACTTAGAGCCTACGGCGAGGTGGAGGCGGCGCTGAATGCCGAAGGCTTGCTCGCCGACCAAGAACGAGCACTAGCTACAGCGGCGGAAGAAGCCGTGGCGGCGCGCGCCTTAGCCGAAGATCGCTACGCTAGAGGGCTCGCCGATCTCATTGCTCTGCTGGAGTCTCAGCGCCGGGCCTTTGACGCTGAGAGCCGCTTGCTCGCCGTCCGTCGCCAGCGCCTCGATACACGGGTCGACTTGCACCTAGCCCTTGGCGGCGGCTTTACCCTTGCCTCTCAGCACGCGGAGATCCCGCAATGATACGCGTCTTCAAAATAATTTTGCCTATCCTCATTCTCGCCCTCGGTTTTGGAGCCTTCCAACTGCTGGCCTCGATGCGCGAGCCGCCCCAGCGCGTCTCGCGCTCCTATGCCGGCCCACTCGTCGAAGCCGTAGCCGCCCCGCTGCAACAGGTCCAGGTCGTAGTTGAAGGGCAGGGTACGGTTCGCCCCGACGCTCAGATTGATCTAGTGCCGCAGGTGTCGGGTATTGTGGTGTGGAAGGACGCTGACTTTAAGCCCGGTGGGACCTTTGCCAAGGACGCGCTGCTGTTTCGGATTGACCCGCGCGATTACGAACTCGCCGTCCAACAGGCCGAGGTCCAAGTGGCACAGGCGCGCTATCAACTCGACTTGGCCCGCGAAGAAGCCGCCATCGCCGAGGAGGAATGGCAGCGGCTGCACGCCGAAGAAGCTCCCACCGACTTGGTGTTGCGCAAACCCCAGCTACGCGCGGCCGAGGCCAGTCTCCAAGGAGCGGAAGCGCGCCTCGCCGAAGCGCGGCTGCGCCTCGACCGCACCAACGTGTATGCTCCTTTTGCCGGTCGGGTGCGCACTGCACGCGTCGATGTCGGCCAGCACCTCAACACCGGCCAATCCATCGCCCAACTATACAGCATCGAAAAGGCCGAGATCGTCGTCCCCGTCCCCGACGAAGACCTCGGGTGGTTCACCTTGCCGCTGCCCATCGACATTGCGGCGGCTAGCACACCTAACACTGGGGTCGTATCTAATCCCAACACCGAGGGTGGTTCCCGCGCCTTTGCCTTTAGCCGAGAGGGAGCTAGCGCCGTGGTCAGCGGAGCCTTTGCTGGTCGCCGCCACCAGTGGAGCGGCCGCGTGGTGCGCACCGAAGGGGAGCTCGACCCGCGAAGCCGCATGGTGCGCTTAGTTGTCGAGGTGGCAGCGCCCTACGGGGGCATTGCCGACGGCATCCCGCCGCTGACGGTGGGGATGTTCGTCGAAGTGGCCATTGCCGGCCGTACGGTCGATGGCGTCCGCGTCCTGCCTCGCGCCGCTTTGCGCCAGGGCGACCGCGCGTGGACGGTCGGCCGCGACGGCGTCCTCAGTATCCGTCCAGTGCAAGTGGTGCGCGCCCTTGAAGATGAAGTGCTCGCTTATATAGACATGCCCCCCGAAGAGCGGATCATCGTCTCGCAGCTCAGCGGCGTCACCGACGGGATGCAGGTGCGCCTCGCGGGCGGCAACTTAGGAGATCAACCGTGAAAGCACCTGTGTCTTGGATGGCGAAGAATCACGTCGCCGCCAATCTGCTGATGGGCTTCATCATGTTGAGCGGTCTGTTTGCCATGATGCAGACCAAGAAAGAGACCTTCCCCGAGATGTCGCTTGATCAGGTGCAAATCCAGGTGCCCTATCTGGGCGCGACCCCGGCCGAGGTCGA
This sequence comes from Gemmatimonadota bacterium, assembly GCA_009845645.1. Lineage (GTDB taxonomy): Bacteria > Latescibacterota > UBA2968 > UBA8231 > UBA8231. Next base: position 3,763 of record VXZF01000663.1, read on the forward strand.
AGACGCCGTCTGCAAGCGCATTGAGGAGCGAGTGCGCGGCCTAGAGGGGGTGCGTCGCGTGCGCTCCACGGCTTCCGAGGGCATGGGCTCAGTCAGCATCGAGCTAGAGCGCGGTGCCGATATGGACAAGCTCCTCGACGACATCAAAAACGAGATCGACCGCATCGACACCTTTCCCGCCGAGACCGAAGAGCCGGTCATCAAGGAACTGACTCGCCGCAATCAAGCCATCGACGTGGTTCTCTACGGTGATGTCGAAGAAAAAGCTCTCAAAGTCGCTGCCGAACGAGTGCGCGACGACCTGCGCAGCAGCGGCGTCATTTCGCAGGTCGAGCTCAATGGCGTGCGCGTCGATGAAATTGCCATCGAAGTCTCCGAAGAGGCTCTGCGGCGCTACGGTCTGACCTTCGCGCAGGTCGCCGACGCGGTCCGCCGCACGAGCATTGACCTGCCCGCTGGCAGCGTCGAGAGCGAGGATGGCGCGATCTTGCTTCGCACGCAGGGACTGATGCGCTCGGGGCGCGAATACGAAGAGGTGGTTGTGCTCACCCGCCCTGACGGTACGGCCCTTAAGCTTAAAGATGTGGCCACAGTCGTTGATGGCTTTGAGGATACTGATCTCGTCTCGCGCTTCAACGGCCAGCCAGCAGCCGTGGTGCAGGTTTTTCGCATTGGCGACCAGAACGCCCTCGACATCTCCGCCTATGTCCACCAGTACATCGAGGACAAACGCTCAACCCTGCCGGCGGGGATCCACATCGGCTACGCGCGAGACGACGCGCGCATCCTGCGCGGCCGCATCGATTTGCTGATCCGCAACGCCCGCCTCGGTCTGGTGTTGGTCTTTATCTGTCTGAGCTTCTTCCTCGACTTGCGCTTGGCCTTTTGGGTGATGATGGGCATCCCCATCAGCTTTTTGGGGGCCTTTGTGCTGATGGAGC
>VXZF01000231.1 GCA_009845645.1 Gemmatimonadota bacterium
GTTATTATACAAATGCCCCGAGACCCGCACTCGCCCGTATTCCCCCCACACCAACACCCCCCGGTCGGCGAGAGCCTCACACAACCCGTGCGCATCGTCGTCCGCAAAACAGGTATTGCCCGAGCGTTGCGGCCGCACACTCGGCGAAATAACCTGCCGCCCGAGACGCTCCAGCCCAGCGCTGATTTGTTCGGACAAGTCGCGGTTGTGCTCCTCTATCCGCTCAATCCCCACGTCCAACAGCCGCCCCAAAGCGTAGTCGAGGTAGAGCACCGCCACCATGGCCGGATTGCCCGGCTCCATTTTATCGGGCATCGGCTTTTCGTCGGCATCCGGTGCACGCACAGCCCCTTGCGCCGGCCACACCGCCAAGTTGCGCCAGCCAAAAGCCGTGGAGCGCACTTGCGCCTCGGCCCGCTGGCTCAGATAACACGGCGCAACCCCGTGGGTCGCCAACAGCCACTTGTAGCACGAACTGACGCACAAGTCGGTACACGCGGCCGGTACGGCGACCGCGCCTGCAGCGTGCGTTGCATCGACCGCCAAAAGCGCGTCGCGTCCAGCAAGCCCGTCCGCAAGCTGCTCGACATCGAGGTTCTGCCCCGTGTAAAAGCTGACTTGACTCACGGCCAAGACCCGAGTGCGCTCATCGACCGCGGCCAACAGATCTTCCTCCCGCACCAGCCAATCGCGATGCGGCACCAACCGCAATTCGACTCCCTGCTGGCGCACGTTGCGCCAATTGTACGCCACCGAGGGAAATTCCAAATTGGTGGTGACCACGTTATCGCCCGGCTGCCAGTCCAAGCCCCGCGCCAACCAAGCCATGCCTTCAGCCGCCGACGGCGTAAAGGCAATCCGCTCGTCTGGAACTCCCCACAACTGTCCCATGCGCTGGCGGCAGCGTTCACCGCGGGCGTAGATGGCGCGCCGTCCGCGGTCACCACTGCTTTTGTACTGAGCAAATTCCGCGTACACCTCACTCTGCCCTTTTAACCAAGGAGCTTCGCCCCCCGTGCAGAGATGGGTCACTGCGTCGAGCCCGACGAAATCCGCGGGCGGAATAAGGCTTTCACTTTTCATAGCACGTCCTATTCGCTATCTACAATCCGCATGGCTTCTTCGCGCGCGCTTTGCAGCAAGTCTCCGTCGGCGACCAAATCCGCTGCCTTAAATGTGGGCATCCCGGCCTGGCGCACGCCGAAAAACTCACCGGGGCCGCGCAATTGCAAATCCTTTTCCGCAATCTCAAATCCATCTTGGGTGCGCTCCATGGTCTGGAGCCGCTCGCGCGAATCCGCCAGCTCGGCCCCGGCGTGGGCGTAGCTGATGAGGATGCAAAACGACTGCTCGCCGCCGCGCCCCACGCGACCGCGCAACTGGTGCAATTGCGCCAAGCCAAAGCGCTCGGCGTGTTCGATGATCATCACCGTGGCATTGGGCACATCCACGCCGACCTCGACGACCGTGGTGCAGACCAAGACTTGGACCCGGTTTTGCTTAAAATTCTCCATGACCGCGGCCTTTTCTTCGGCGGCCATGCGCCCGTGCAACAAGGCCACGGTGAACTCGGCCAACGGGCCGTAGCGCAACTCGTCGTAGGCTTCGACCGCGGATTTGTAATCCATCTTTTCCGACTCTTCGATCAGTGGGTACACCACGTACACTTGCCGCCCTTGGCGCACCTGATCGCCGGCAAACTCAAAAATTGCCTCGCGGCGGTCGTTGCCGCGCAGGGCCGTGCGGATCGGCTTGCGCCCGGGGGGCAACTCGTCAATGATCGACACGTCTAACTCGCCGTACAGAGTCAGAGCTAGGGTGCGCGGAATAGGCGTGGCCGTCATCACCAGCAAATCGGGTTTCACGCCCTTCTTGTAGAGCGCGCCGCGCTGCACGACCCCAAAGCGGTGCTGCTCGTCGATAACCGCCAGCCCCAAGCGGGCAAATTGCACCTGCTCCTGAATCAGCGCGTGGGTACCCACCACAATATGGGCCGCGCCGCTTTCAATGGCCGTCAACAGCTCCTGCCGAAGCGCCTTGCGCTGGGCACCCTTGAGGAAGACCACCGTCAGGCCGAGAGGCTCGACAAGGGCTTGGATGTTGAAAAAGTGTTGCTCGGCGAGGATCTCGGTCGGGGCCATCATCGCCGCTTGGTAGCCGTTCTCCACGGCTGTCAGCATCGCGCACAGGCCCACCAAGGTCTTGCCCGAGCCAACGTCGCCTTGGACCAGGCGATTCATAACTTGGGGGCGCTGCATCTGCGCGGCGATCTCGGCGACGACTCGGAGTTGGGCGCGCGTGGGAGCAAACGGCAGCGAATCCCACAGAGCCGGCACCAGTTTTGCGCTGGGCGCAAAGGCAATGCCGTCGGCCTGCTCGCGGCTTTTTTTGCGCCGCCGCGCCAAGCGCAATTGGAAGGCAAAAAGCTCGCCAAAGGCCAAGCGCTGGCGCGCGCGCTCCGCTTCGGCAAGGCTGGCGGGAAAATGCACTTGGCGCAGACTAGCGCCCAACTCTGCAAGACCCAAGCGCTGCTGCAAGGCTGCAGGTAAATCGTCTTCGATCCGCTCGGCAAAGGTATCCAGTGCCTCGCTTATCAAGCGGCGGAATCCCCGACTGCGCAGGCCGCGCTCCTTCATATCGGCACTAGTTGTATAGAGCGGCACGACCACGCCCGTGTGGAGCCGCTCCTCCCCGTGTATGAATTCGTATTCGGGATGGACCATCTGCCGCCGCCCCTGGAACAGATCGATCTTGCCGCTTATGGCCAATTCGTCGTCAACGGCAAAGTTGCGTTGCAAGTAGCGGCCCCCCTGAAAAAAGGTACAGGTGATATCGTCGGTCTCGTCGGCGACTACCATCACAAAGCGGGGCCGCGGCCCAGGAATGAAGCGCGTCTGGCGCACTTGGCCGATGAGGGTCACCTCTTGGCCGATTGGTGCCCGGGCCATGGGCAAAATCTGCGAGCGGTCGAGGTAGCGGCGCGGCAGGTAGTACAACAAATCGCCCAGCGTCAGAATCTCTGCATCTTTGAGCGCAGACGCGCGTTTGGCTCCTACGCCTTTGACGTTTTCAATGGGGATGGACAGAATTTCCATGATTGGCCATGCGTTGACGCGACCGGGCTGCGGCCTATCTTTGGCCGCATATTGCCATGCCCAAGTCCATTACCTTTGCCCACTGTCTAATGGGGCACGCGCCGTTTAGACGCGCGTCCTTCTTCTACGCTTATGTCGGGATGTGGCTCCACCTGCTCATTGGCACGGGCCTGTTAGCGCTCTCTGGGGCGCGCGACTGGCTGTCGATCTTCGCGGCGCTGGTCGTCGGCTCGTTTTGCGCAGGACTCGCACTCTACGGCTTGCTGACAAAGACGCGCCGCCTGCTGCTCAACATTGGTGCCTATGCCGCTAGCATCGCCCGTGCGTTCTCGACCGATCCTGTAGTCATTACCTGCTTCATCGCGGGCCTCATCGCCGCGCTCGTTTCCAGCTACAGCATCTTGGCGGCTGAATACGGCCACTATCAGCGCGAGTGCCACCGCCAGCCCGTGCCGCTTCCTGCCTCCATGACGCTCCTGCTAGGCGCGGTCATCGTCCTCCTCTGCGCCTATGGCCTCTTAGCAAGCTAGCGAATTTTAAGCGTCGCCAAGCCGCACAGTGCCAAAATGCCAGCCACGATCCAGAAGCGAATGACGATCTTGGTGTCGGCTAAGCCGCGCTGTTGGAAGTGGTGGTGAATTGGCGAGCGGGTAAAGAAGCGCCGCCCCAACCACCGGATGCCAATTTTTTCCTGAATCACCACCGACAAGGTCTCGCCGACGAATATTCCCCCGACGATCAGGAAGAGGAACTCCTGTTTGACCAAGACGGCGACCGTGCCTAACAAGCCTCCTAGCGCCATGGATCCGGTATCGCCCATGATGACGTTGGCCGGATAGGAATTGAACCACAAAAAGCCGAGACAGGCCCCAAAGACGATGGAGCAGATTATGGCAACTTCCCCCACTCCCGGCATAAAGGGAAAGATCAAAAACTCCGCGATCTCAGCGTGGCTGGACACGTAAGCGAACACCCCGAAGACGGCCATGACAAAAGCAGTCGGCACAATAGCCAAGCCGTCAATCCCGTCGGCGAGATTGACCGAGTTGGAGATGGCCGTCACCGTAAAGGCGATAAAGGGCACATAGCCCCACGAAAGATCGAGTACCGGATTTTTGAAAAAGGGCAGATAAAGCTGGGTCGCCAAACCCGCCGACTCGGCTGGGAGAGCTTGCGTGACGTACGCGGTGCCAAACGCCATCCCAAAAGCTACTTGCAGTGCCAACTTGGCCTTCTCGGACAGCCCGCGATCGCTAGAGCGATAGCGCACCTTGAGGAAGTCGTCAATCCAGCCAAGCGCGGCAAACCAGACAATCGCTCCCACGCAGAACAGCACGAAGAGGCTGTGCAGCTTACACCACAAGCCGACGCTGATCAAGATCGCAGCCACGATTAGGCCACCACCGTAGGTTTTGGCTTGGTTGCTAGCAGCTTCAAAATTGAGATAGTCGCGGGGCATATCGCGGTGCCCGCGGCCGTAGAAGTAGAGGATGACCCGCCCACCGCAGAGAATGGTGAAGATCAACGAGGTGATCGCGCCGCAGAGCGCGCGAAAGATGATCGAATCGACCAAGCGCAAAAACGACAAGGCCTCGACAGCATCTTGCA